>CAKTXU010000047.1 GCA_934630995.1 uncultured Eubacteriales bacterium | reverse complement strand
GGATTCAGCGATTTCCCGGTAATAGGTCCCCGAAAACAGGGAAGCGGATCCGGAGGGTTCGTCGGCAATATCCACCCGGCTGAACCGCTTGCCCGCCGCGTAATTCATGGTAAGCAGCCCCACGCTGCCCCCGGCGGGGATATCCGTATTGTTCTCCGCGTTTTCGGCGGTGGCGGGCTTGGACAGGTCATAGGTGACAATGGCGGTGGCTATGGAGGGATTCTCGGGGAGATAGGCCTGTATCTTCAGCATATTTCCCTGAAGCTCCATGCGCAGGGTGATGGTATAATCCTTTCCCTTTCCCTTGAGGAGGTTTCCGTCCCGATGGAAGTCGGCGGAATACCCCTCGGGAATGAGAAAGCCCTTCCAGGCGCCCACGTATTTGCAGACGAAGATATCCAGCAGGGATTTGTCGGCGTCGCGGGTTTCCACAAAAACGGCATAGCCCGTGGTCCCGTCGATGCCCGCCCCCTTCTCGAAATCCGCGGGGGCGCTGCAGCGGAAGATTAAGGCGTCGTGGACTCCGCCGGCGTTTGTGGTGATATCGGCCTGCAGGGAGAAATCGTCCGCCACCTGCCCGTTGTACGCGGCGAGCTTATCCCATTTGCCGTCGGTGTGCAGAGCGCCGTCCACGATGGACATGGGATCGCCCTCCCGGATGTACTGGGTGAAGCTGTCCGCCGTGATGCCCACGGGCTCGCCGGAGACGGGCAGGGCCGCCGTCAGACTGACCAGCAGCGCGGCTGCGGAGAGAAACGCTAGACATTTTCTTTTGTTCATGCTTTGCACTCTTCCTTTCCATCATTGGTTTGGCTATCTGATAAATCCCGGGACAAAAGCGCAGGGGTGAGGGCCGTGACCGGCCAGCCGTCCTTGTCCCAGACAAGGGAACCGATGAGCAGCAGGCTGGGGCTTCCCCGGCGAAAATACTCGCTGACCAGATAATACCGGCCGTTGTCATCCCGGAAAACCGAGGCGTGGCCGGGGATTTCGATCCCCTCCTTGGCTTCGGTGACGGCGGTGCCGCCGCCCTCCAGCATAGGTTTGCCGGATTTGTCTATAAAGGGGCCGGTCATGCATGGGGAACGCCCGACACCGCAATGATAGTTTTCATCCATCCGTTCGAAGGCGGCAAAGAGATAATAGTACTCCCCATGCTTTATCATGAACGGCGCTTCGATGGCGGTGCTGGGCGTGTTTCTGCGGCTTGCCAAAGGATACAGAGAGGGGGCGGCTTCATCCAGCAGGCCGGTGGCCGGATCGAGTCTGCACATATGGACACCGTCCCAATAGGAGCCGAATACCAGCCAGGGGAGCCCTTCCCCATCCAGAATGACATTGGGATCGATGCAGTTGTAGGGATCGCCGGTGTGAGAGCGGATGACCATCCCCTTGTCCTCCCACTTAAAATCCGGGGAGGTGTGATCCAGGGTGGTGTTCACAGCCACGCCGATGGCGGAATTCTGGCTGCCGCCGGTGGAGATGCAGTAATAGAGATAGTACCTGTCCCCGATTTGATATACTCCCGGGGCCCAGATGCCGCCTCCCGGCACCTCCCGCTCCATCCATGCAAAGGGAAGCTGCGGCGGGGCAGGGAAAGCGCTCCCGACAGTCTCCCAGTGCAGAAGGTCCGTCGACGACTTGATGGCCACGCCCGGGGCCATGATATAGCTGTAATAGGTATTCCCGTACCGGATAATTTCCGGCGTGGAGGAGTGCTCCACCGCCCCTTCCACCGGCAGCAGACGGGGAAGGGAGGATGGGCGACGATGCAAGGGAACCGGCGTCCAGACAGTTCCCTCCACCCGGAGAAGGACTTCCCCGCCGTCCGCATCAACCGTCAGCTGTTGCCCGGAATAGGCGGAGAATATCCTCACCCCCTCCTCCGCTGTCTCCAGCCGCCAGACCGGGGCGGCGGCCTCCTCCCCGCTCCCGGTGATTAGCCGCGTCCCCGACGCCTCCAGAAAACGGCCAGCCGCGGCGTTCTGAATTTTACAGCCGCCGTCCGGCTGATGCCTCAGCTCCCACAGCTGGCTGAGCTCTTCACCGTACCGGCCTGTCCGCACAGCCGCTCCCCGGGGCAGTCCAAAATCCGCCGCTTCCAGAACGCGGCCGTCCACCGTGCGGAGCAGATACAGGGTATCCGCATCAAGTGTCATCACATTTCCTCCCTGTCGGTCATTTTGAGGGATATAAATCCGGGGTCAGCGCCGTGACGGGCCAGCCGTTTTCGTCCCAGACGATGGTGCCGATCAGCAGCAGGCTGGCGCTTCCCTCCCGGAAATATTCGCTGACCAGATAATACCGGCCGTCGTCATCCCGGAAAACCGAGGCGTGGCCGGGGATTTCAATCCCGTCCTTGGATTCGGTGACGGCGGTGCCGCCTCCCTCCAGCATCGGCTTGCCGGATTTGTCCACAAAGGGGCCGAACAGGCTCTTGGAGCGCCCGACAGCATAGTGATAATCCGATTCCATCCGGCCGAAGGCGGCAAATAGATAGTAATACTCTCCCCGCTTAATCATATAGGGGGCCTCGATGCCGTTTTCCCGGGTGGCCAGGTCATAGGTGGTGGTGTCGTCGGACGCCAGCATACCGGTGGCGGGATCGATTTTCCGCATCTTCACGCCCGTCCACCAGGAACCGAAAACGAGCCAGGGCTGTCCGGCCTCATCCAGGATGATATTGGGGTCGATGCAGTTGTAGGGATCGCCGGTGTGAGAGCGGATGACCATCCCCTTGTCCTCCCACTTGAAGTCCGGAGAGGTGTGATCCAGAGTGGTATTCACGGCCACGCCGATGGCTGAATTCTGGCTGCCGCCGGTGGAGATGCAGTAATAGAGATAATATTTGTCCCCGATTTGATACACTCCCGGCGCCCAGATGCCGCCGCCCGGCACCTCCCGCTCCATCCAGCCGAAGGGAAGCTGCGGAGAGGTGGGAAAGGCGGTGCCCGCCACCTCCCAGGTGCGCAGATCCTTGGAGGTTTTATAGGGGATGCCTCCCGCCATGATATAGCTGTAATAGGTATCCCCGTAACGGACGATTTCCGGTGTGGAGGAATGCTCCACCGCCCCCTCCACGAGGAGCAGGCGGGGCAGCTCCCGGCTGCCGTCGTCCACCTTTTCGAAGCGCCACAGCTGGCCGATTTCCGCGGAGGCTTCATTCTGCACAATCCGGGTTCCGGCCGCTTTTTTGCCGTTCTCCAGCTCCGCCGGCTTATCCGAAACAGCGGAGCGGAGCCGGTATTCCCCGTATTCATTGCCCGTGGCCTCCAGCCGCCAGGTCTGGCCCGGGTTTTCCGCATCCTCTTTTACGACGCACAGGGGAGCCTGATTGCTCTGGGAATTTTTCTTCAGGGTCATGTAGCCCCCGGTCGCCTGATTCTCAAAGCGGTAGGTTCCGTCCTCCTGGGGAATGGCCTTCCATAGCTGATTCAGATCGCCCCGGTAATTCTGCTGCTGGACGAAGGAGCCCTCGACATAGCCGAAATTGGCGGCCTCCATCACCCGCCCGCTGAGGCCGGAGACGATTTTGTACAGCGCCCCCGCCTCCAGCGGCAGATTGCCGCCGCTCTCCGCAGGCTGCGAGGAGACCTCCGAGGGGGCGGGGGTATCCTGACAGCCGGACAGGGCGCCCAGGAGCAGGGCCGCTGCCAGAACCGCGCCCAATCGGCGTTTCCCATGTTCTCTCATGCGTGTTCCTTTCCCGCAGCGTCAGTTGGATCGCGCGTTTATCTTGGTCATAGCCTCATCGTAACAGCTCTTGAGCTTCCGGCCCATTTGGGCGGAAAGATCCTCCGGCTTGGCCTCGCCCCGCTGGAGCTTGCCCCAGATATCCTCTTCCCAGCTCCAGCTCCACCAGGCGCCGTAGCCCGGCAGCCATTTCTGAATATCCGGCACCGCCCGGGAAAGGGATTCATATACAGCCGCATAATCCTCGCCGGGCGTGAATTCCCTGACCACGTCCCACACCTCGCTGTCGTCGGCCAAGGGGAGATCGCTGGGGCGGGAATGGTTGAAGTTGTAAAAATCCCGCCGGGCCTTCCAGCCCTCGGCGCCGAAGGTCATGAACTTGAGCAGGGCATAAGCCTCCTCCGGATGCTCGGTGGTGGCCGATACGGCGCCCAGATCGATGGTGGTGGTGACACGGCCGGAGGAACCGGTGGGCAGCGGATAAATCAGCCATTCGATGCCCTTCTCTGTGAAGGCGTCGGACTTCATGTAGGTGTTGGTCCAGAACCAGTCGAGCTGGATACCCAGCTTCCCTGTCTCCGGGGTCCAGATGTCGGCCTTGCCGTAAGCCTTTTCCTTTTCCTCCGCGGTCAGGTTTTCAGCGATGCTTTCGTTGAGGTATTTCTTCGCTTCATTGTAGCCGTCGGCCCACAGGGTCAAATCAAAGGTTTCCTCCGCGGGATTGAAGCCGAACTGAAACAGGTTTTCGGTGAAGGCGGCGGGATACATGTCTCGAAAATAATCGGTGGGATTGCTGACGCCGAAGATATACTGCTTGGGCATAGAGAGGGCCTTGGCGGTCTGATAGAGATCCTCCAGGGTCCAGTCGTAGGAGGGCAGGGGCACATTGGCCTGCTCGAACAGGGTCTTGTTGACGAAGACCACCCACGGGAACTGATGCACCGCCAGACCGTACCGCTTCCCGCCGTAAACGCCTGCAGCCCGGATGTCCACCGGGATTTTTTTGGTGTACTCGTCGGCATCGTAAATCGAGGTGATGTCTCTGGTCCAGCCGTTAACGGTGGCGCTTCCCAGGTCAAAGGTCCAGAAGGCGTCGGGCAGATCGCCGGTGGTGGCCAGATTGAACAAGCCCTGTTCCCAGGAGTTCTGATCGATTTTCACCAGTTCCACCGTGACATAATCGTACATCTGCTCGAATTTCTGCACCAGAAACTCGTTAAGCTCATCCTTGTCCCAGCTGGCATAAGTCAGGGTGATGGGCTCCTTCCGTTCCCCGGAAGGCGTGGAGCTTCCGGCTCCTTGAGATCCTCCCCCCTCCGAACCGGCCGGGGACTGGGGCTTGCAGCCGCCGAGCATCCCGGCGGTCAGAAAGACCGCAGCTGCCAGGGCAAGGGCTTTTCTCACGTTTTTCATCATGACTCCTCCAATCATATTGTCAGCGGACGATGCCGCAGGGTGTCGGATGCTTTTGTCAAAACCTGTTTTGAGCGGATTTTCCGCATAAGACGGCTGCTGAATGCGTTGGAAACAGGTTCTCAGTCCTTGAGTCCCACCATGTCCACGCTCTGGACAAAATACCGCTGAAGGGCGAAATAGACCAGCAGCAGCGGCGCGATACAAATCATGGTGCCCGCCATCCGGATGGACTCGTTGATCCGGTTGACACTGGTGGCGCCCTCGGGATAGAGCAGCTTGTAGCTCGCCTCAAACTGGCGCAGCTCCAGCAGCAGGGTGCTCATGGAATGCTTGTTTCCAAGCCCCGTCCCGGCCACATACAGGCTGGTCAGATAGGTTTCATTCCAGTACCATACGAATGAAAACAAAAAACCAATGAGGAAGGCCGCCCCGGCCGTGGGCAGGGCGATGCGGACAAATACCTTCCAATGGCCGCAGCCGTCCAGCTGCGCCGCTTCGACAATGGAATCGGGGAGCTGGCGATAAAACTGATAGAAAATCAGGGTGATGATGGCGCTGTTGATCCCCTGTCCCAGCCCGGCGGGCAGGGTGAAGGCGTGAAGGGTGCCGATGATATCCATATCCTTGAACAGCAGATAGGTGGGCATCATGGTCGCCTGCTTTGGCAGAACGAAGGTGAGGATGAGCACCCCCAGCAGGAGCAGCCGTCCCCGGAAGCGGTAACGGGCAAAGGCATACCCGGTCAGGGAAGCCACCAGCACCTGCAAAACGGCGGGAATCAGGGACAGCAGCAGGGTATCGATAAAGGTTTCCCGGAATTTCATTACCTCCAGGGCCTGCTTGTAGTTATCCAGATAGAGGGCGGTGGGTATCCATTTGACGGAGTCATTGAGCAAATCGGACAGGGATTTGAAACTGGTGGCCAGCATATAGAGCAGAGGATACAGGTAGATGAAGCCGATGACGATAAGCAGGGCATAGAGCAGAAGCCTGACCAGCAGGCCGCTTTTTTCCTGATTGCCCAGCAGCAATCTGCGGGCGCCTTCCCACATCCCGCTCCGGCGGATTTTAACCAAGGTTCTTGCCCCCCCTTCAGTTTTTTCTGCGGCGTGCTGCCGATCGGGGTGATCGCTCACGCAGCAGCAGGAATACCGCCAGCAGCAAGATCAGCACGATGAGGGTGTGCAGCCAGGCCATAGCGGAGGCAAAGCCGTAGCCCCGCTGCGGATCCAGCATGCTGCCCGAGATCAGATAAATGACATCGTTGCCGTCGGAATTGGCTAGAAAGACCAGGGTGTATACCGCCGCCAGCAGAATCATGGGCCGGATGGCGGGCAGGGTGATTTTCCAGAAGATTTCCCAGCCGGTGGCCCCGTCGATCCGCGCCGCCTCCAGCATATTGAGATCCATCTTTTGCAGCGCCGCCAGAAACAGAAGGATCTGGATGCCGGAATACCACAGGATGATGATGAGCGGGGAAAAGAGGAGGGCCACAGGCTCGGCCAGCCAGGCGGGCAGGACGGCCGCCACCGCCTGCGTCAGTCCCTGCTGCTCCACCATGGGAATGGTGGTCGCGCCCTGGGAGGACAGCTCATTGATGATGGGCCCGCTCACCACAATAACGGGCAGGAAAAAGATGGTGCGGAACAGCCCCTTGCACCGGATGCCGCTGTTGAGAAGCAAGGCGATGAGCAGGGCGAAAACAACGATAATCGGCAGTTGCAGAACGGTGGTCAGCAGAAAATTGAGCACCCTCTTGATGAAATAAATATCCTTGAGCCATATGTTCTGATAATTCCCCCAGCCGATGAAGGTGGAAACCCGGCCGGTGGCGGTGATGTCCACCTGGCAGAAGGAATAATAGAGGGAGGCCAGCAGGGGCCACGCCACAAAAATCGCGATGCCCGCGAGCCAGGGCAGCAGGAAGAGATAGGCGAAATTGTCCGACCGGCGGTATCGCCGTTGACGGAAACGGGCCCGGCGTTTCATGGTTGACACCACTCCTTTCTCGAATACCCGCATCCTCAGCCGACGGCGAAGGAGCGGGGGGCGGCGGTCAGTCCGTCCCGCGTCACGGGCTCTCCGGTATAATTGACCAGCACCCGGCAGCCGTTGCTGTAACGGGTGACGGCTACGCCGCCGGCCTCGCTGTGACCGGTGATGGAGGCCCCGGCCGTTTTCCGGAAGAGTTCCCGGAACAGGGCGTCCGTCTCAGCAGCCAGCTCCAGGTATTCCTCATAATAGGAGGAGTAAATCGAACGGGAGTCGGTGTACTGCAGCCGGGAGGGCGGTTCGCGGGTCAGCAGATAGGAGGGGCGCACACCGCTTTCCGCCATCTTCAGAAGGAATTCGGTGGCGTCGGCCTGGAAATTGACATACTCGCCGTAAAGCTCCATACGCCCGCTCAAGGCGATGGCGAAAAAGGGAATTTCCCGGCTGACAAATTTATAGTCGGAGCCGCTCAGGGGGAAATCGAGATAAGCGGCGGCGGTTCCCCACAGATAATCGAAAGGAGAAAAGAGGGCGGCGGGCTGTGCTGTCTCCAGAGCCTGCCGGACCAGTCCCGCCGCCTGCTGCCGGGAAATCATCCCCTCCGTCTGACGGAAGGCGGACAGCGTGTTGGGGAGCCCGGCGGCGGCAAAGCCGGCCGCGCTGCCCTCCACCGTCCCGCGGCAGGTTTCCAGGAGGGAGGTCCCGCGCAGGGGGGTGAAATAGAACACGCTGTCGTGGACGGAGCCGTGCGTGTCCAGGGTCAGCAGCTTTTCATTGAGTCGATAGACGAAATCGGAGGAGGAAAAGCCGGAACGGGTCGGGCTGCGGAGAAAATCAGCGTAAAGCAGCAGGCTGTCGTTTCCGTCTTTGAGCCTTCCGGCCGTTTCCAGCAGATCGCCGAAGCTCCCCAGCCCGCTCTGGGTTTTCCATTTACCGGCCGGTAACGCGGCGCTGATTCCGCCGGGCTGCCAGCCCTTATACACGGCCAGGATATCCCCGACGCCGGCTGTGTGCGCCCTGGCGAGGATATCCTCCATCTGCGCCACGGTGGTCATGGGCACGAAGCGGGTGCCGACGGCCGCTGTTTCGATATCCCCGGCGAGAAAATCCATCCGCGTCCGATAGGGACCCGCGGCGCCGGTGAGACCTCCCATCTCTTCCAAATACCGGCGATAGACCAGCGCCAGGCCTACATAATCCGCCGCCTCTCCCGAAACGAAGTCGAAGCGCAGCCGGGCATCAAAGGTCTGTCTGTCTTTTTCCACGGCCGAAATCCCCTTGTTCTTGCTGGTGGGCAAAATGTAGGTGCGGCGGTAATAGAACTTGGCGGACACCCAGTTGTACTGCGTCACCGCGCCGTTGGGGTAGGCGCAGATTTCCGCGTTATACCGTCCCTTTTCGACCACGCCCAGAAACCCGAACCCGCTGTCGGTATGGACCACGCCGAAAACCGGAGCGGCCACCGCCCTGGAGGGCTGCATCGTGGACACCTTGCCTTCGAACAGCTGGGTATCTCCATAAACCTCCTGCACAGCCATATCGACACCGTAAACAGGGGCCGTATAGGGCTGCTGGTATTTTCCGTTGTGGTCCTTGAGATCGATGACGGCGCCGCAGCCGTCCGGAATCAGCATATATCCCTCCCGCTCGCCCAGCAGGGAATAGCCCAGCAGCGGATAGAGGTAAAGGCTGGCCAGCTTGTTGTCCCCCTCCTCCCGGATGGAGGCCTGCGGCACCTCCGCCGTCACCCCGCGCTCGGTGAGGGTGACGATCACATCAAACGCGATCCCCAGCTCCCCATAGGCGATATGGGCGGCAAAGCCGTCCTCGGTGCGGATCACGTTTTTTTCCGGGCTTTTGAGGAACATATCCGCCCGCAGCGGAGAGGTGCTGACGCCGGGATAATATTCGATGGAAACGCCGGACCGGGTAAAATTGCGCCACATCAGGTTGTCGTTCTCGTCCGGCTCCGCCACGGCGGAGGCCATTTTCCGGCCGGTGGCGTTCTCCTCTACCAGTATGGACAGGGATTCCTCCTCCAGATAGAGGGAATAGACTGCGTTGCGGGCGATGAGCCGGTGCCCGTCCAGGCTTTCGTCGGGCAGGGGCGTCGAGGCGGGGACGATTTCCGGCGCCGCGGCCGCCCCGTCCGGCAGG
>CAKTXU010000046.1 GCA_934630995.1 uncultured Eubacteriales bacterium | reverse complement strand
AGCATCCCTTACAGTGTAGCACATAGTCCTTGGAGAGGGACTCTAATCACTACTACTCTATAATACAAGGAAGCGGATTGGATTGGCGGCGTCATGCATTCAAATCGATGATTTATACAAGATTTACAATCCAGGTGAAGGGGAGGTGAGGGCTCTGGACGGGGTGTCCCTGACGGTGGAGCGGGGGGAGTTCGTAGCCATTGTGGGACATTCCGGGTCGGGAAAATCCACTCTGATGAATATGCTGGGTTGTCTGGATGAACCCACGATGGGGCGGTATCTGCTGGAGGGGGAGGATGTTTCCCTGCTCCCGGATGGAAAGCTGTCGATCATCCGCAATCGGCATATCGGATTCATTTTCCAGGGCTTTAACTTGATTCCGGGGCTGACGGCGCTGGAAAATGTGGAGCTGCCCCTGCTATACCGCGGTATCGGCCGTGAGAAGCGCCGGAGAATGGCGGAGGAAAGCCTCCGTCTGGTGGGGCTGGAGGACCGGCTCCATCATCGGCCCGCCCAGATGTCGGGCGGCCAGCAGCAGCGCACCGCCATCGCCAGGGCGGTGGCCGCCCGGCCGCCGCTCATCCTGGCCGACGAGCCCACCGGAAACCTGGATACCAAATCCGGCGGCGAGGTGCTGTCTATCCTCCGGCGGCTCAACGGGGAGGGGCATACCGTCATCCTCATCACCCACGACATGGATATCGCCGCCGCCGCCCGGCGTATCGTCCGTATTCAGGACGGCAAAATCTTTGAGGACAGCCGAGCGGCGTCCTGATACGGACAAGCCGGGGCTCCGCGAACGCCACTGTTCGCGGAGCCCCGGCTTTGAGTAGCGAGCGTTTCACAGGAAGTGTGAAACGGAGGAGCGGGGCTTGCGGCTTATCTAGGCTCCTTTCCTATCGAATGCGCCCTCTTATGCCCTTCTGTATCCAAAGACAAGGGGCCTTGTTGCCGGGATTTTTGACGAGGGGTCACAACATCGGGGGTGCGTGAAGTTTTCATGATACTAAGCGTGAGGATATACCGCTCTTCCCTTTTGAGCGCGCATCGGTTTCTCCACGCGATAAAGCCTCGACAGGTCAACAGGTATCCGGTTCACAACACCATCGCTTTTCCTTTTTCAAATACCAACGGCCGCGCGTTTCACGGCGCTGTTTTCTTTTGTCCGAATTGCCGCCGTTTTCATATTCGCAATAGGCGGCGGCTCTATTTTAACCGTAATTTTAATTCGTCCAATAATAGCTCCGCGATAGGCGTGAACACCTGATATTTTTTCCAAATGACATACATTTTTGTTTCTAAAGGCGGCGTGAGCGGACGAAAGCACAGCTCACTGTCTGCTCCCGTATTAGCCAGCTTGTCAAAAGAAAGCATAACCCCCAGCCCCTCCTTGACAAAGACAGAGCCGTTATAGGCAAGATTTATCGTGCCCGAAAGACTCAGCATATCCGCCTTTTCGCCGCACCACCTCGGAATATCCGTCTGCATGGCCTGTGCGGAGCAAATCAAATCGAGACCAATTAAATCGTCCATACAGATTTTTTCTTTATGGGAAAGCGCATCGCCTTTTTTCATAACAAGCCCCCAGGTGTTGGCTTCGGGGACTTCTAAATAATTGTACTTGGAAAGGTTCGGCGGCTCTACGATTACTGCAAAATCAATGAGTCCTCTATCCAATCGTTCAACAACCTGTTCCGTGTTTCCGCTTGTGAGGTGGTAACGGAACAACGGATACTTTTCCTTGAACGCTTTGATCGCCTGCGCAAGATACTTAATTTGATGGGATTCTGCGCACCCGATATGCACTTCTCCGCCTGTAATAGTATCCAGGGCACTGAATTCGTCAACAGTTTTATCCACCATTTCAAGGATATCCTCCGCTCTTTTCCGCAGCAGCATTCCCTCATCGGTTAAGCTCACGCTGGAACTGCCGCGGCGGAACAGCTTTTTCCCAAGCTCCTGCTCTAAATCTTTCATCTGCTTTGACAGCGTTGGTTGTGTCACGTGGAGCGTTTCCGCGGCTCTCGACATATTGCCCGCTCTTGCAATCTCCAAAAAATAGCGCAGCACCCGAATTTCCATAGCGTTTCTCTCCTTAAGCATGGACTGCCATCAGTATAGCAAGGCCTTGATATTCTTGTCAAGAATATCAAGATATAAGATATAAATATTAGACATATCTTTGCGCTGCCGATATACTATACGCATAGGAGGTGCGCGGGCATGGCTGAAGCGACCGATACACGTGGCATTATTTTTCAAAACTTAAAGGACGCAGGCTGCGACAAGCAGCTTACAGAGCAATGTATGTCCTTTGTAAAAAAAAGGAGACGCCTGCGGCATGCTGCCGATTCTCACAAAATACAGATCGGCACTGCTTGGCGCCGTGCGTAACGGGCAGAAACAAATGGATTGCCTGGATTATCTGATTTACATGCTTCAAAAAGAAACGATTTAGGAGGAACTTTTTATGATGAGCTTTCACTTTAACAATCCTACCAACCTTATCTTTGGCGCAGGCGCTTTGAATCAGCTTGGAAGCCTTGCAATGCCCGGCCAAAAAGCAATGGTGCTGATTTCAAACGGCAAATCCGCAAAGGAAAACGGTTCCCTTGACCGTACCCTCGCGCAGCTTGAAAAAGCAGGCGTCCAAACGTCTGTTTTCGATAAAATAATGGAAAATCCAGTCAAAGAGGTGATTATGGAGGGGGCGGCGTTTGCGAGGGAAAATGGCTGCGATTTCATTGTGGCGCTCGGCGGCGGCGCGGTTATCGACTCCTCCGCGGCGATTGCCGCCATGGCGGCAAACGACGGCGAACTTTGGGATTATGTGTGCGGCGGCACAGGCAAATGCCGGCCGCTTGTCAACAAGGGTCTTCCCATCGTGGCCATTGCGACCACTTCCGGCACCGGATCGGAAATGAACGGCTTTGGTGTGATTTCCAATTTGGAAACCAAAGAAAAAATCGGCTTCGGCGGCCCGGCGCTTACGCCTGTCCTTGCGATTGTCGATCCCGAACTGATGCTGACTGTCCCCGCAAAATATACCGCTTATCAAGGCTTCGACGCCCTGTTCCACAATACAGAGGTGATGATGTCGAAGGGCGTCAATATATTGAGTGAGGCAATCGCGTTGTCTGCGATTGAGAATATTGCGAAGTATCTGCCCCGTGCCGTAAATGACGGGAAGGATTTGGAAGCAAGAGAGCATATTGCCTACGGCAGCACAATGGCGGGCATTGCCATGCAGCTTACCTCCACAACCGCACAGCACAGTATGGAGCATTCTATGAGTGCTTACCACCGCCATTTGCCGCATGGTGCGGGACTGATTATGATTTCCAAAGCCTTTGCGGAGTTCTTTATTGACAAACACGCCTGTGACGGTCAATTTATCAAAATGGCAAAGGCTATGGGCATAGAGAATGCCGGCAAGCCGGAGGACTTCATCACGGCGCTTGTCTGCTTGCAGGAAGCCTGCGGCGTTGCAGACCTCAAAATGAGCGATTTTGGTTTTTCTTTCGAAGAAGCCATGACGCTGGCCAAGGGCGCCCGCTCTATGCAGGGCGGCTTATTTGAGGCAAATCCCTGTGAAATGACCATTGAGGACTGTGCGGGCATATTTGAGAAGTCCTACAGATGAGCGCGCGTGGTAGGATCGTATGAATATGCAGGAGTTTTTAGAGTATTTAAGACAGGGGAACCGCGTCGCGGGCGGCTCGGATTTGCGCGAGCTCATGCACAGGCTTGCGCAGGAGGCACTGCAGATTACCGCAGAGCTGAACAATCGCTGTCATGAGCCAAATGAAATGCGGGTATTGTTTTCTAAGCTCATCGGAAAACCCGTCCCCACAACCTTTACGTTGTTTCCGCCCTTTTATTCCGAATGCGGCAAGAACATCTTTATCGGAGAAAATGTTTTTATCAACTGCGGCTGCCGTTTTCAAGACCACGGCGGCATTTATATCGGGGACGGGACGCTCATCGGGTCTGCCGTGGTGATGGCGACCATCAATCACGGGCCAAACCCTCTGGAGCGTTCCGACAACCTCCCCGCCCCGATTCATATCTGGAATACCGTCTGGATCGGCTCGCACGCCACCATTTTGCCCGGCGTAACCATTGGCGATAATGCGATTGTTGCCGCCGGTGCGGTGGTCGCAAAGGACGTGCCGGCAAACACGGTGGTGGGCGGCGTGCCTGCCCGATTTATAAAAAATAGTATTTGATTTTTTGTATCCGCACAAGCGACAAATCCGCAAACCCGCGTGTTTACTAGACTTACAGTAACTTGTTGGGGGCTTTTCCTGTTGGATTTTTGACGCTTTGGTGCCCAAATGGTGCCCAAATTTTATAAGGCAATATAAAACGATACGAGCAGATATAAAGAAATATCATAATATGCGAGGGCGAAAGCATTCACCCTCTTGTTTGCTATTCCGCAAAACAAAAAATGATATAAAATTTTACGATTTGATGGTAAAATACTTATGATATAAAAATTGACAAAATAAAATTTTACGGAGGAATTTATGAATTACATAATAGAAAGAATAACAGATGCAAATTACAATAAGTTTGACGATATGGTGTTTTATCGTGAAAACGGTTTTCAGCGAGAGCCGTCAAATACATCCGTATCTCAGCAGATGATAAACCAGCTTAATAATCCCGACTTTTATGTTTACGCCATTGATGTTGAAAACAGATTTGTTGGGTGGATTTCCATTATCTACATACCGAAAGTTGGCAGTAGATGGAATGGACACGGACATATTTATGTTGATGAGCTTTGGGTTTCTCCTGACTACAGAAATAACGGCTTTGCCAAAGCATTGCTGAAGAAGGCTGACGAATTAAAAGTTAAACTAAATACCAACGGAATCAGACTGTATGTGAATGTCAACAACCCGACAGCACATAGTTTATATAAAAGTTGTGGTTATACCGAGGAAGGACAAGCAATATTTATGGAGAAAGAATAATGAAAACTTTATACCTAATCGGTGGTACTAGGGGTGTCGGCAAGACAACCGTATGCAACCGACTTAATGAAGAACTTGATAAATCCGTGTTTTTAGACGGCGATTGGTGTTGGAATGCAAATCCGTTTCAGGTAACTGACGAAACGAAAGAAATGGTTATGAAAAACATTTGCTTTCTTCTGAATCAGTTTATAAAGTGCTCCGCATACGAAAATATTGTTTTCTGTTGGGTTATGCATCAGCAAAGCATTATTGATGAAATAATAAGCAACTTGGATTTATCCTGTTGTAAAATAAAAACAATCTCCCTTGTGTGTGATGAAAACACGCTTAAAGAAAGAGTGAATAAAGACGTTAAAAACGGTATCCGCAAAGCAGATGTTATTGAAAGAATCGAACTTTATCATAAAATTAACTCTATAAAAATAAACACATCAGATAAAAATATTGATGAGATTTGCAGAGAGATAAGCAGTACATAGATAAATTATAAATTGTAAGGGTTTGGGATTATCCCAACAAGTAAATATGCGGTGTGTTTTTACGGAAAGGGTACCCATTTCCTATGCTTGCTCTTCTTATCCCGACTTTTTTCTTAGGAATGACTTAAATACTGGATTTTTCTACAAATAGTCGGGATAACTACGAAACTTTTTCAGTCCTTTTTGCTTTTTTGGATACAGAGCTATTTCATTTGTAGCGGTGTACTTTTTCTTGCTTTTCTTAATCGCGCATATTCTGTAAGGAAAAGGGGTTAGGGAAAGGAATGGAACAGTCAACAATGGATAGCGGATTTCGCTTTGGAATGTTACGCAGCAAAAGTGCATTTTTGAGAAAAAAGGTATAAACACCTTGCCCTATTGGTTTTGGTGTCTGCGAGTCCTCTATTTTCAAGGCTTACATTGCCCCTACCGCGTAATATGGTGGCATGAAAAAGCAGTATTACCAATGTTCTATTATTCGAGTGCTAACATCGCTTTGCGTTGCTGATATATGCGTTAATATTCTTCATTTTGGTGCCCAAATGGAGCCCGACTTTCCAAAACTGTGTTGTAAGGAGATATGATGAAAAATAAGAAGATATGCGCAAACCCTTGATTTAAGTCACCTTCAGACGTAGCCTATAAGAAATTATAAACATTTATAAGACGTTTTGAGGGTTTTTAATCAATAAAAAATATATTCCGAAGGGAGCCACATGGGAGATAATGAAAAAACTATTTGCTTTTTTCCTCGCGCTGGTAGTGCTGGTTTCGTCGGCGGCTTGCAGCTCAAATTCTGGTAAACTCAACTCAAGTGAACCCTCTTCGGAATCCGAACCGGTTTCTCGACCGGAGGAACCCACTGATGGATTGAAGACGGAGGAGACAAACAACGTGTTAGTTGTCTATTTTTCTGCCACAGGGACAACAAAATCCCTTGCGGAATATGCGGCGGATATTCTGCATGCGGATATTTATGAAATTGTGCCGGAAGCTCCTTATACAGAGGAAGATTTGGCTTATTATACAGACGGGCGTGCCGACCGTGAGCAGAACGATTCTTCTGCCCGTCCTGCTATTTCCGGCAGCATTGAAAATTTCGAGCGGTATGATACGATTCTGCTCGGTTATCCGATTTGGCACGGACAGGCGCCGAGAATTATCAGCACCTTTTTGGAAAGCTATCATTTTTCGGGAAAAACCATTTTACCCTTCTGCACCTCTCACAGCAGCGGGATCGGTTCCAGCGCCACCGGCCTTCATTCTCTCGCCCAGGATGCAAAATGGCTCGAGGGCAGGAGGTTTGCGGTCCATACCTCAAGGGAGGACATGGCGGCGTGGCTTGATGAAATAGAGATCACGCCCGCAAAGACAGAAAGTGCTGCCGCCTTTGATTTTGAGAGCCGCACCGTAACGCTGAGCACCGGTTATAAAATGCCGATACTGGGGCTTGGCACTTACAGCCTTTCCGATGAAGACTGCTTTCACTCCGTGACCGCATTGCTGGAATCGGGTGGGAGGCTCATCGATACGGCGTATATGTATCACAACGAGGCCGCCGTTGGTAGGGCTGTCAGAGAATCAAGCGTACCGAGGGAAGAAATCTTTGTCATGACAAAGCTCTATCCCAGTCAATTTTCAGACGCCGCCAACGCCATAGATGACGCATTGGAGCGTATGGGTCTGGATTATATCGATATGATGCTGCTGCACCATCCCGGCGAGGGTGATGTGGAGGCTTACAAGGCAATGGAGCAGGCGGTTAAGGACGGTAAAATTCGTTCTATCGGTTTATCAAATTGGTATGTGGAAGAATTAGAGGGATTTTTACCGCAGATTACGATCACTCCTGCATTGGTACAGAATGAGATACACCCGTATTATCAGGAAAACGACGTGATTCCCTATATTCAAGACCTTGGTATCGTGGTGCAGGGATGGTATCCGTTCGGCGGCAGAGGGCACACGGGAGAACTATTAGGCGATGAAACCATTTCCGCAATCGCCGAAACACACGGCGTCACTTCAGCGCAGGTAATCCTGCGCTGGAATCTGCAAAAGGGCGTCGTAGTCATCCCCGGTTCCAGCAATCCCGACCATATTCGGGAAAACCTTGATTTGTTCGGCTTTGAGCTGACAAACGGCGAAATGAAACGAATCAACGCCCTCGACCGAAATGAAAAACACGATTGGTATTGAATGCTATGAAAATGAGAAACAAGGGCTGCTTTGCCCGCCTGCGGTTGAAAAACCCACGACGAGGTTTCGGAAACTATGACAATGAAGAACTTCCCAGCCCCGCCTTGCATGGGGTCGGCTGCGCTGACCCCCTACCCGGCCTTCCGGAAGAATTGAAACAAACACAGGTGGTAGTGAGAAGCGGACTCCATTTCCGCCGCGGGAGCGGCACCCCATTTTTCCCGGGTCCGCCGCAGCCCGGCGGCGGTCCGTTCCTCGTGGGCAAGGCACGATAGATTTCGATACGGGACCGGACTGCGCTGTTTATCGTTGCTTGAGGAAAGTCGCACAGATACCTGAACCGTTCGCCGGCGTCCGCCCCAGCCGCAGGGAGAGCCTTTTTCATTGGTCATCCTCCTTGTTTTTTGTGTGATTGCGCTTTATGCGGCACATAGAGAGGCCTGTTTTCAAAATCCGGGAGCCTCACATGCGCAAAGCCCCTGATGTTCCAAGCCTGTATCCCGCCCGCCGCCCGTCCGCCAAACCCGCCTTGTTTCCTACGGCTTCATAAGGATTTCGGCGTTTGGCCCGCCAGCGCCTAGACAGGCCCCTTCATTCTGTGCTATAATCAGCTATCATAAGAACAGATGGAGGACGCGCCTTATGGGAAAAATTCAAATGAAAACGCCGCTGGTGGAGATGGACGGCGACGAAATGACCCGCATCCTCTGGCAGGCCATCAAAGAAAAGCTGTTGTCTCCCTTTGTGGAGCTCCGCTGCGACTATTACGATTTGGGCCTTCCCCATCGGGACGAAACCGACGATCAGGTCACGGTGGACGCTGCTAACGCCATCAAAAAATACGGGGTGGGCGTCAAGTGCGCCACCATCACCCCCAATGCCCAACGGGTGGAGGAATACGGACTTAAGCAGATGTGGAAAAGCCCCAACGGCACTATCCGCGCGCTGTTGGACGGCACGGTTTTCCGCGCTCCGGTTGTGGTTAAAGGGGTTTCCCCCAGTGTCTCCACCTGGAAAAAGCCCATCACCATCGCTCGTCATGCCTATGGAGATATCTATAAAAATAGCGAGCTGTATGTGGACGGCCCCGGCACCGCCGAGCTGGTCGTCACCGGTAAGGACGGCAAAGAAACCCGGAAGCTCATCCATGAGTTCCAGGGACCCGGCGTTTTGATGGGTATGCACAACACCGACGCCTCCATTACGAGCTTCGCCCGAGCTTGCTTCAATTACGCCCTGTCGGTCAAGCAGGATCTGTGGTTCTCCACCAAGGACACCATTTCCAAAATCTATGATCACCGTTTCAAGGATATTTTTAACGAGCTGTATGAAACGGAATACAAAGCGGCCTTCGAAGCAGCCGGTATCGAATATTTCTACACCCTCATCGACGACGCGGTCGCCAGGGTCATCCGCTCCGAGGGCGGCTTTATCTGGGCCTGCAAGAACTATGACGGCGATGTGATGAGCGATATGGTGGCCACCGCTTTTGGCTCCCTGGCCATGATGACCAGCGTGCTGGTCTCGCCGGACGGCAACTATGAATACGAAGCCGCGCACGGCACTGTGACCCGCCATTACTACAAGCACCTGAAAGGTGAGCCCACCTCCACCAACGCCGTGGCCACCATATTCGCCTGGTCCGGCGCACTGCGCAAGCGCGCGGAACTTGACGGCTTGGCCGATTTGGCCGCGTTTGCGGAT
>CAKTXU010000045.1 GCA_934630995.1 uncultured Eubacteriales bacterium | reverse complement strand
CCGTATATTCCACCCGGAAATCCGCGGATTCTCCGCCGTAAACCTCCATTTCCGGGAAGAAGGAGAGCGTTACCCGGCCGTCCTCATGGGCCTGATGAATCCGCACGCCCAGCAGCCGGGCCCGATCCACCGCCTGAATATAAATATCCCGCCAGATTCCCGCGTCGGGCAGTCGGGGGCCCCAATGCCAGCCGAACATGCAATGGGCCTTTCGCAGGAGAGGAAATCCCTCGGTGGCGTCGGAAGAGCCCAACACCCTGCAGGCCTGATAGCCCTCCCGAACAAAGCGATTGGGAGAATCAAAGCGCACCTGAATCTGATTTACGCCCCCATGAAGCAGGGGCTTTACGTCCTGCACCCAGGTACGGTGCATATTATTCGCCCGCAGGGCCTCCCGGCCGTTGATGGAAACCGTGGCCAGGGTGTCCAGACCCTGACAGACCAGCAGCAGCGCGTCCGCGCCCAGACGCTGCGCCTCCAGGGAGAGCTCTATGCAATAGGCGGTGTCGTTAGAGCCGGTACCCGAGATGACCGGAATCCGACCAGCCGCCTGTTCCACAGCGGCCTTCATGACCGCGATATGCTCCTCGTGGTTCAGTGTAGAGGATTCGCCGGTGGTGCCGCAGGTGATGATAGCGTCGGTGCCGTTCTCAATCTGCCATTCGACCAGTTCGCGGTAGCGATCGTAATCGACGCTGCCGTCCGTCTTCATAGGGGTGATCAGGGCGACGCCCGCCCCGGTGAAAATAGTGTGCTTACTCATCATTCATCAGGCCCTTTCTTATGGTATTGGCTCAGTCCATGTAGCCTTCGGCGCAGAGCAGCTCCGCCAGCAGGACCGCGCCTCCGGCCGCGCCGCGCAGGGTGTTGTGGGACAAGCCGACAAATTTATAGTCGTACTGGGTATCCTCCCGCAGGCGACCCAGTGAAATGGCCATACCGCCCTCCAAATCCCTGTGGAGCTTTGTCTGCGGCATATTGTCCTCCTCGAAGTAGTGGAGGAACTGCTTGGGTGCACTGGGCAGCTCCAGCTCTTGTGGGCGGCCGCGGAAGGCCCGCCAGGCATTCAGGATATCGCCCTTGGACGGCTTCTCGTCAAAGCTGCAGAAAACCGCCGCAAAGTGTCCGTTGGTCACTGGAACGCGCAGGCATTGTGCGGTGAAGGCAGGGGAAACGGCGGGCACAATGACGCCGTTTTCGAGCTTTCCCCAGATTTTGAGCGGCTCCTGCTCCGATTTTTCCTCTTCGCCGCCGATATAGGGGATCATGTTGTCCACCATCTCCGGCCAGCTCTCGAAGGTCTTTCCCGCTCCTGAAATTGCTTGATAGGTGCACACCAGCGCCTTATTGACGCCCCAGGCGGACAGCGGGTATAAGGCGGGTACATAGCTTTGCAGGGAGCAATTGGATTTGACGGCGATAAATCCCCGTTTGGAACCCAGTCTCCGCCGCTGATAGGGGATGACTGCCGCGTGATCGGGATTGAGCTCCGGAATGATCATGGGGACATCCGGCGTTCCCCGGTGTGCGCTGTTGTTGGACACTACCGGGCAATCCGCCCTGGCGTAAGCCTCCTCCAGCGCCCGTATCTCGGCCTTGGGCATATCCACCGCGCAGAAGACGAAATCCACATCCTGCGCGATTTCCTCCACCCGGGAGGCGTTCCGCACGACGATCTCCTTCATGGAACCGGGAATCGGCGTATCCATGGCCCAGCGTTTGCCCACGGCCTCTTCATATGTTTTACCTGCGGAACGGGGACTGGCGGCGATGACCTTGACCTCAAACCAGGGGTGGTTCTCCATCAGGGTAGCAAACCGCTGGCCAACCATACCCGTGCCGCCGATGATGCCGACTCGATACTTTTTCATTGATACCATTCCTTTCACACATGAAAAAAACCGGTTGAAAACCGGCTGTCACAGACATATAATAGAGGCATTAACGCAAAGCATGGCATACCATGCTTTCGGCGAATAGCGCTCCATCATATGTATGATGACAGCCACACAGCTCTTCACTGTGAAGCCAGGAGGCTCGTTTTCCGGAAACGGACCGCCTTCGGCGTCGGCACCTTTCCGCTGCGTTCACAGAACCGGGATCTCCCGCAGCCTACTAATTGCCTGACGCGCCTCTATTCAGTATATTCACTTGACATTTGCTTGCCCCCATTGTAACATTGAGAATCTGCGTTGTCAATTAAAATTCATTGGTAGCCGGGATATTCCTTCTGTGAACAAATATGCTGATAGAGAGATGGGATTTTTATGGATAAAAGCGAGTTCTATTACGATTTGCCTCCCGAGCGGATTGCACAGGAACCGATGGAACCGCGGGATCATTCCCGCATGCTGGTGATGAGCCGGGCGGACGGCAGTCTTATGGATAAGCATTTCTATGATCTGCCCGCCTTCCTGCGGCCGGGCGACTGCCTGATCCTCAATGACAGCCGTGTTCTGCCCGCGCGTCTCTACGGTAACCGGAAGGAAAGCGGCGCGGCTGTGGAGCTGTTGCTGCTCAAGCCCAAGGGAAACGATATTTGGGAGGTGTTGGCCGGCCCCGGACGCAAGGCCAAGCCCGGCAACACACTGACCTTTGCCGACGGGCTGCTAGAGGCGGATGTTTTGGAAATCGTGGAGGAGGGTAACCGTCTGGTGCGCTTTCGCTATGAAGGAAATTTTTACGCCCTGCTGGAGCGGATAGGCCGGATGCCGTTACCCCATTACATCACCGCAGAGCTCAAGGACAAGGAGCGGTATCAGACCGGTTACTCCAAGGAGCCGGGCTCCGCAGCCGCGCCCACGGCGGGGCTGCATTTTACGCCGGAGCTGCTGGACAAGCTGCGGGATATGGGGGTGAAGATCGGCTTTGTCACCCTGCATGTGGGTTTGGGCACCTTCCGGCCTGTCAAGGTGGATGACATTACGACACACAAGATGCATGCCGAACATTATGAGCTTCTTCCCGAGACGGCCGCATTGATCAATGAGACCAAAGCGAGCGGCGGCCGGGTAATTGCCGTGGGAACCACCTCCTGCCGGACACTGGAGAGCGTCGGCTTGGCCGACGGACGGATACAGGCGGCGGAGGGATGGACGGATATCTTCATCTATCCCGGCTATCGCTTTCAGGTGTTGGACGGCCTGTTGACCAATTTTCATCTGCCGGAAAGCACTCTCATCATGTTGGTCAGCGCCTTTGCTGGGTACGATCGGACCATGGCGGCCTACCGCCACGCAGTGGAAGAGAAATACCGGTTTTACAGCTTTGGAGATGCAATGCTCGTGGTGTGAGTAAAAAACTTGAGCTTAAGAAAACCCGCAAAGGCGCAGTATTACTGGGCTTTTGCGGGTTTTTGACGTCTGATTTGAAAAACAATTTTTTGGACGTTTTTGGGGCAAAATTGGGCAAAAAGGGTGCTTTTACCCCAAACTTTTGGCCCTCGACAGTATGCTGGCCGCCTACTATGAAGGAAAGCAGATCGCTCTGCATCGGATATCGTATCAGGTTACTTTTACCGCCGCTAATGCAAATGCCAGTAAATTTGACCGAGTGATTGCTTTTACCAACGGACAACTATGCTGTTAAATTCTCAATTCATAATGATAGAATTCGTATCTTCGATAAGGATATGTCTAATTTGATTATCGATGGGTACGAGGTATCCATCCGGCCTTGCAAATGGGATACCATAGTCAGCTCACTCATACAGCACCTCGTCAGAGAACTGATGCATTTCCTCGTTTTCCCGAAGCCTGTCCCCATGGGTGTGGAAAACCGTCTTTTGGAACAGGACAACATCATTGATTTCCCGCTGAAATCCAGAGATTTGAGCCGACATACTCTGCGGGAACAGAGTACTGGTTGCCGGCATAGCTGATGAGGCAGTCTATTTGCACCCGGCGCCGATTGATTTTGTCGATGATATATTCGCGTCTCAGAGGGCTTAGGCCCTCTTTTTTCAATCTTTCAAAGGGAATCTCGTCGGTAGTGGCATGAACCTTTCCGTTGACCCCGTGGCTCGCTTGCGAGACACTGTGCACAAGGCTAGAGCCTTTCCGTTGAGATCTGCCAGGCTGTTGTATTTTATTTCGATCATGAAGTTGCCCCTCACAAACTGAACCGTCCGTTCCACTTTCCCTTTGGTCTGTCCTCAGTAGGATATTGTACTCATGTCTGTGACAAACTCAATGTACCTCATCCGAGCGTACAGCTTCTTCCATATCCCGTCTTCATACACCGTGTGTTCCTCAAAGAATCCTCAGTCCATCTGCCTCTGCTTTCCAGGCATTGTTTCAAACCGCACCGTCGCCTTTTCATCCAGGTCCATTTTTCGGCTTCTCACATATTCCTTGACGATGCTGTATTTCCCTTCAAATCCCTGTTCCTTGAGCTTTTCCAATATCCGGACTGCCGAGTACGGCGCTTCCTCCATCTGCTGATCCACCTGCTGCTTGTATGCATCCAGCTTTGTAGATTTGGGCGCTGACAATGTGTACTCCGGACGCCGCGGTGATTCTGCATACCGTTTCGCTGTCCGCGGGTCTATGTGATACTTCTTATCACCGGCGATGACACTGAGCAGCCATAACGATATACGAAAGGAGGTTGCTTAAATGAGGTCAATAAAATAGCATAGTGTTTTCGGAAAACGGCGTAGCTTCGACTATGCCGTTTCTCCATTTTGCTGGTCACTCAGCAAGGCGACAGGAATTAAACCCACAAGATCATAGGATATATCCGTCTTAGCGATAAAGCGCACACCCTATTCGATAAAGAGAACTTGAAATATCCATGTCTACAAGAAGAATTATGCTTATGAAGATGACCAGAGTTATGATATAATAAATACGAAAAAAATCATGACAGGAAAATTAAAACATTTTCAAAGAATTGGATAGGACAACGGGAATATGAAACTGTTTCAAGCTGCAGACCGGTATTGTAAAGAAAGCAACTGGAAAATCCCGCGCTGCTGAAGATCTGTCTGGTTTCTTTTGGCAGCATCATCGGGATACTGGTTTCAAAGGAAAAGAAAAAAGCCGTTTTCGGAGCAGGATTTGCGGCATTGCGAGTAACTTATCCTCCGTTGATGGGAAAATATTTCCGGATATGGCAAGAAGAATAGGAGAAAACGGTATGAACCATGAAAAATTTATGGCATAAGTTTCAACAAAATCTATCCGCTTTTGGTCGGCAAGGCGGATAAAAAAGGACGCACAGTGGACGAAGTGCTCCAGGTGATCACCTGGCTGACCGATATACCGCAGAAGAAATCGAAAAGGCTGCGGCAAGCACGCTGACATACGGGACTTTTTCCGCAATGCCCCGCAGCTAAATCCGAACCGGAAGCAGATTGCCGGCGTTGTATGCGGCATACGTGTGGAAACGATTGAAGAGCCGCTGATGCAGGAAATCCGGTATCTGGATAAACCGTTCGCCGAAAAAGGCGGCGCTTATGTGTGTTTCCCCTACAACATTCGCAAGGAGTTCGGAACGGGCAGGGTGAAGGCAGATATTACCTTTGACGGCGAACCGTATTCCGGCAGCATCGTAAATATGGGCCTAAAAATGACGATGGCTCTGTTGGCTATATCATTGGTGTTCGGAAAGATATTCGGATAAAAATAGGAAAGCAGCCGGACGATACCGTAAAAGTCAAGGTAAAAGCGGTCTGATCCTACTGAGAAGGAGGCGGAAAACAATGTGGGAATGCCCAAAATGCGGGCGAAAATTCAAGAATACCAATCAAAATCATTACTGCGGCTCGGCTGCGCAAACCATTGCGGAATATATCGCACAACAGCCGGAAGATACCCAGCCGTATCTTCGACTGATAAACGAAGCTATCCACAGCGCACTGCCGGATGCCGTCCAAAAGATTTCATGGAGTATGCCGACTTACTGGAAAAAACGGAACCTCATCCAGTTTGCAGCATCCAAAAAGCACGTTGGCCTGTATCCCGGTCCGGCGGCGGTGGACGCCTTTGCAGGTCGGCTGCAAGAATACAAAACAAGCAAGGGAACCATCCAGTTTCCCTATGATAAACCGCTGCCCCTTGACCTGATTGCAGAAATCGCAAAATGGTGCGGAAAGGAGTACGGGGAATCATGAACACGGATATTCTCTTATTCTTTGAAGGACACATGGACGCCCTTCCATTCTATGACAAACTGGAAGAACAGATTTTAAGTGAAATTGACAATGTGCGCATCAAGGTGCAGAAAAGCCAGATTTCCTTTTACAACAAGCATTTGTTCGCCTGTGTGTCGTTTATGCGGGTAGGGAAACTGAAAGACTGCCCGGAGAATTATATTGTAGTAACCTTTGGTTTGGAGCATAAAGCGGAGTCGCCTCGGATTGACATTGCGACCGAGCCTTACCCCGGCCGCTGGACTCATCATCTGCTTGTTTCCCAGTTGGATGAGATTGACGATGAATTGATAGGTTGGATCAAAGAAGCAGCGGAGTTTGCTGCTGTCAAATAGGCCGCTGTTAGAAGAAGGAGGAAAATGTCAACTCAATGTATGAATTAAAAACAAAACCAACCGGCCTCTCGCCTTCAGAGGTAATGGAGGCCATTTCTCATCCGCAAAAACGGGAGGATGCAAAAACACTGCTGAAAATTTTCAGCAGCGTGGCCGGGAGCGAGGAAAACCGGTAGTCTGGGGAACGCACCTGATTGGCTATGGCAGCTATCGGTATCAATACGCCACCGGGCATAAAGGGGAAATTTATGCTGCCGGCTTCTCTGCGACCAATCGAAAAATCACTCTGCATTTATATCTGGATGGCCCGGAAATACAGGAGTGCTTAAAACGGCTTGGAAAGCACACATGCGGAAAAAGTTGTTGTATCTGAATATGTCCATATAGATGTGCTTCAGCAATTGATTCAGAAAGCGTGGAATACGATCCCGAGCAATGAACGTAAAGGAAAAATATGATGTCATTTCAGCATAAACTGTAGCAGTCTTATGGTAAAATGGAGGTTCCTATGGATTTTCACCTTATTGATCTTAATACCTGGCGCAGGAAAGAATATTTTGAACATTACTTTGACAGTGTTCCCTGTACCTACAATATAACTGTAAAATCGAGGTGACGCCGCATGGACCAAATGGTAACCGCCAACATTGCGCTGGATATATTCAGCATCGTTTTGTCCCTGATTCCGGTGGTGTATCTGATCAGCAACCGTCGGTTGAAATATCGGCTGAATCAATTCTTTTTGGGCGTCGCCGTATCCAATATCTTTATGATTATCGGCGATCTGGCAGACTGGCTGCTGCAAAGCACCGCCGAGCCGTGGCAGAAAAACACGCTGTCGGCTTTTTCCGCATTGTTCTATGCCGCCTCCGCTTTTGTGCTGTATTTCTTCTTCCGGTACATATCCGATTATTTGAAACTCACCGGTAAGCCCCGCAAATTATGCCATATCTCTGTGATAACGGTTTGCACCATTCAAGTCTTTTTCGCCCTCATCAGTCCGTTCACCGGCTCCATCTTCTATGTGGCCGATGACGGCTATCAGCGAGGGCCGCTGTTTATCATCTCCCAACTGGTGCCCCTGTTCTGTTATCTCCTGTTTACGGCTCTCGTCATTATCTATCACAAGAAGCTCAAGCGCCGGGAAGTCGTTTTCTTCCTCCTGTACATCTTTGTTCCCCTTGGCGGCGGCGCGGCGCAGATGTTTACCCGCGGGATCGCGGTGGTCAACATCGGCGTAGCCCTTGCCCTGCTGTTTATTTTGGTGAATATCCAGTTTGAATATGAAATTACGTTACAAGAGCAAGAAAGGGAACTGGCAAAGCAGGAACGGAAGCTGACCGAACAGCGCATCGACCTGATGCTCAGCCAGATCCAGCCCCATTTTCTCTACAATTCCCTCGGCGCCATTTATCGCCTGTGCGAGATTGATTCGGACAAAGCCAGAAAAGCCATTCAGAAATTCTCGGACTATCTGCGTGCCAATATGGACAGCCTGAAAAATCGTGCGCCGATTCCCTTTGAGAAAGAACTGGAGCATGTCAAGAATTATCTGTATTTGGAACAGCAGCGGTTTGGAGAGTTGCTTCGAGTAACCTATAACATTGAAACAGACGATTTTTTTATCCCGCCGCTTACCCTGCAGCCGATTGTGGAGAACGCTGTTCAGCATGGCCTTTTTCCCAAAAGAGAGGGCGGCACCATTATCATCAGCACAGAGGATACTGAGGAATATGCCGTTGTGACGGTAACCGATGACGGGATCGGGATGGAACAGGCGAAAACCATACCGCAGTTTGGCGACCATGCCCATATCGGTATTGCCAATGTCCGCAATCGCCTGAAAGAAATGGTGCAAGGCTCCATGGAGATGGAAAGCAGCGACAAGGGTACCACCGTCACGATACGGATTCCCTGGGAAGGAGATTTTTAATATGCGATTTTTGGCGGTAGATGACGAGCCTTGGGCGTTGGAAGAACTGGTATCCGCCCTGCGGGCCGCCCGCCCGGAGGCGGAAATTCTTCCCTTCTCCTGGCCGCAGGACGCTCTTGAAGCGGCCGGGGAGCAGCCGATGGATGTGGCGTTTTTGGATGTTCAGATGCGTGGGATGTCCGGCCTGCAGCTGGCGGCACGGCTAAAAAAGGTCAAGCCGGATATCCACATCATTTTTGTCACCGGGTATTCGCAATATGCTGTGGATGCTTTTTCCATACACGCCACCGGCTTTCTGCTCAAACCCGCTACCAAAGAAGCGGTAGACCGTGAAATGACCTTTATTTACGGTGAACAAAAACCCAAAAGCCATATTAGAGTGCAGACCTTCGGTGGGTTTGAGCTGTTTGTAGACGGGAAACCGGTCAAATTCGGCCGGGCAAAGGCAAAAGAACTGCTGGCTTACCTCATTGACCATCGAGGCGCAGCCGTCACGGCCGGAGATATTTGTGCCGCCTTATTTGAGGATGCGGACGATAAAGCATCTAAAACGCACCTTCGCCAAGTTTTGCACGAACTGAAAAAAGCCTTAAAAAATGTAGCTGCAGAGGAACTGCTTATAAAGGGTCACAATAGCTATGCCGCTGTGACGGAGAAAATCGATTGTGATCTGTATCGCTTTTTAGCAGGCGATCCCATTGCGGTTAACGCCTATCAAAACGACTATCTGCCGGCATACAGTTGGGCAGAGGTTCGCAACGCCGAGCTGGGCTTTCGGAATATATAAGACAAGAGAATAGACGCCAAAGCAGGAAAAATCCCGTGTTTTTTGAAAAAACACGGGAATTTTTATCTTTGTGTAATATGACGAAAGGATTTGTCACGCTTTTGTCACGCTTGGATTGCTACAATAAAATCAAAAACATGGGAAAGGAGGATTCGCCGTGATCGTGATGGTGGTGGATGATGACAAGGTGGCTTTGCAGAAAAATGCGGAGACGCTGAGCAAGCGGCGGGTTGCCGCTGTGACTGTCCTGTAT
>CAKTXU010000044.1 GCA_934630995.1 uncultured Eubacteriales bacterium | reverse complement strand
TTGATATAGTCCGCAACCTTCTGTGCCATTTCCGCATTGGGAAAGATACAGGGCGAGGCTTCTCCCGAATCGGTTTGCAGACCATAGCCGGTTAACGAGGTGTTGGGAACGACGGTGTATACGGCGGATCTATGCGCTTGATTACCCATGATGATGCGGTTCCTCCTTCTCTAGAACACACTATATAGTTTATAATAGCTGTTTATTCGAGTTTATCAATCAAAATGTGAATAAATTACACAAAAACCCGTAAAATTAACTTTGCACGGGCATATTTTTTAATCTGTATTGTTTAGCGCCTATTACAAATGATGATATTATGAGGCTGACGACGAATCCTGACGCATTTTTTGGAGGAATTCATGGTACACTACAGCAGAGAGGACAAACCGCCGTTTATCCGGACACCCGCCGCGCAATCCGGTTTGCGGGCGGCGTCCGTACACATCGCAGGTGAAAGGAAGAGGCGTGAGGATGGGGCGCAGAATCTATGTAAAGGTGACGGCAGCCTTCGATGCCTTGGGGGCGGTGACGCCGCTGACGGTTCAAAAGCCGGAGGAGGAGCCCGTCGCCATCAGCCGGGTGCTGGAAAGCCGCCGGGCCGTGGGTGGCCGCGCGGGCTTCCGATTTACCGTGGCGGTGAAGGAAACGGCCGAGCAGTTGTATTTTGACGGAAGCCGCTGGTTCGTGAAGGAGCGGGCCTGACACCGCTGAAAGGAGACATATCAGGATGCGTAGCACAAGCGATGTGTTGATAATCGGCGGGGGGCCCGCAGGCCTGACCGCCGCTCTGTACGCCCTGCGTGCGGGGCTGACCGCCGTTGTGTTTGACGGGGGATTCACCGGGGGCCAGGCGGCCATCACGCAGGAAATCGAGAACTATCCCGCTATCCTGCGGATATCGGGTCCGGATTTTTCCGCCCGGCTGACTGAGCAGGCGGTGTCGCAAGGTGCGGATATACGGCAGGAGGAGGTGCTGGCCGTGGAGCTGGCTGCTCCTGTGAAGCGGGTGAGGACTGCGGAAGGCGAATATGAGGGACGCACCGTGATATTGGCCAACGGGGTAAAACGGCGCCGGCTGCAATGTCCCGGGGAGGAGGAGCTGGCTGGAAAGGGCGTTTCCTATTGCGCCACCTGTGACGGCGCCTTTTTCAAGGATAAGGAGGTGGCGCTGGTGGGGGGAGGCAACACGGCGCTGGAGGATGCGCTGTTCCTGGCCAATCATTGCCGGAGGGTGACGGTCATCCACCGGCGGGATACCTTCCGTGCGCAGAAGCCGCTGATAGAGGCCTTGGAGAAACGGGACAACGTGCGGGTTCTGTATCGGAGCACGGTGGCCGCTATCGAAGGGAGCGGGAAGGTGGAGGCCGTCAGCCTACAAACGCCGGAGGGAGAGCTTCGCCTGCCGGTGGCGGGCGTATTCATCGCCATCGGCTATGAAGCGGACAACGGCTTTGTGCGCGGACAGCTTGCCTTGGACGAGAATGGCTATATCGCGGCGGACGAGTCCTGTCTGACGGAGGTGGAGGGGGTCTATGCCGCCGGTGACAACCGGGCCAAGCCCCTGCGGCAAATCGTGACCGCCGCCGCCGACGGCGCGGTGGCAGCCTTTCAGGCCGCGAATTATATCAATACCCATCCGCTTTCTTGACAGACCCGGCGCGGCGCGGTATAATGCTAAAAGCATACCGGGGCGTGGCGCAGTTGGTAGCGCGGGTGGTTTGGGACCATCAGGCCGCAGGTTCGAACCCTGTCGCTCCGACCAATGTATAAACCTGTCGAAAAAGCCGTAATTGCTTATTCGACAGGTTTTTGTTATGATTTTGGATGTGAAGAGCCTTTATATCATCAACGATAATCGGAAAAATGCAAACATTTTTTAACATAATTTTCCGAAATTAAGTCTATATACTATTGTCGTGAAGGGAGAGCTAGGCATGGAGTGGATACAGAGCATAACGAAAACGATCCGTTATATTGAAAAAAATTGACTAACGACATAAGTATCGAAGATATGTCAGATCAAGTGTTTATGTCTTGTTCTAATTTTCCATGTATTTTTAAGTTAGTTACAGACATAACCATCGGAGATTATATTCGTAATCGCCGAATGAGCTTGTCCGGGCGGGATGTATTGTTAACGGAGTGCGAAGTGTTCGACATAGCTTTGCGCTATCAGTACGATGCATCAGAAAGTTTTTTCTAAAGCGTTCACTCGTTTCCACGGAATCCCGCCCTCGGCTGTGAAAAAATCAAGTGTTTCAACCAGCTTACCATGAATGTATTTATTCGAGGAGGGTTTACTATGACGAAAATTGTTATGGAAAATGAAGATGGAGTCAAACTTACACGCGAAAATTTTGAATATCTGAATTTAGGCAATATACGTTTTATCGGTATTGACGCATGGCGTACCGGAGAAGAATGGGATGACCTTTGGGCACGTAGCAGGGAATATATACCCACTTTGGATAAGTTAATGGCCGAATACGCGGTCGATATATCCGATAACTGCGCAATGATGCACCACAATGGAAATGAAGTCGACACAGAAAACCATTACTTGGCAGGACGATTTTTTAAAGAAGGAACGCCTGTGCCGGAGGGGTTTGATTATTATGACATCCCAACAAAACAAGCTGCTTACGCGGTTTACACAATAAACAAGTCCGATGGAGATATTGGATTGGCATATACTTTTACGCGTGACCAAATATTAAGTGAAGGCATAAAAATTCCATACCCTCATGCGTATTGGCACGCAGCTGTTTATACAAACGGTCGCCCGAAAGATTGGCACGCAACGGTTCCAAAGGATGGACTCTATCGTTTTGGTTATATGTTTTCAGTAGGCGAAATTTAGGCCGTGACTGAAACATCTATTGTAAATTAACCCTCTTATCTATTAAATTTTGTAGCAATGCCGTGTTTGTGTTCAATCTCTACCGTTCCGGTGTCTTGTATTTCATCTTCGCGAGAGTTCAAGTCCTTTAGAAAAACGGCAGGCGATTCTTGTTATCTCACCTCAATTCGTTAATTGACAGCCTCACTAACATGAGGGAATAGTTGTTGATTCCTTTTTTACCAATGCGTCAATCGATGAAAACGCATAGAATTTTCTATTATCGTTTTGGCTATCAGGGAATGAAAGCCGCAACGTTGCATCGCATACGGCATGACAAACCGATATCCACAGACACTGGCGAAGCTGTGCAAGATTTTGAAGTGTCAGCCTGCCGGTTGGATTGCCTATAGAGAGGATAACGAGAAGACGGACGGTCAGTGAAAAAGGTTCCGCCGACGATTGCCTATAGCGTCACTTTCCGGACTTCCTTTTTCCCTGAAAGACGGCGTTTTTTGTCACGCCTTTTCATAGGACGAAAGAAGTCGGTTGCGGATAAATCGCCTCGACTACTTTCAGCTTTTGTGGTATACTCTTCCAATAAGCGGGGGATGTACAGTGGACACATTAACAAGGGCGCGAGGCGGGAAGGGCGTTCGGTTACTGTAACCATGAGATTGCGCCGCGCATCCTCCCCAAGAGGCGCGATATAAAATGTTGATTGACTCACAGGCTTAGGACGGCGGCCGGGCGCCGGACCGATCCGGTGGAGAAGCGGATTGACGCCCGTTTATCCTCGGCGTACAGGGAATTTGACAAGGAATTTTCTATGGATACGCAAGAAATGCGGGCGTTTGGAATAGGAATTGTATGTGTGCATGTAGGTATCCATAATAAATCGCCCGGCACCGAAAATCATTAAGAATGAGGGATGCGCGTGACAGACACAACTGTGAAGCCGATGACGATCGGCGGGTTTATCTTTAAGCTCTTTCAAGGGATGCTCATAGGCCTGGGAGCCGTATTGCCGGGTATTTCCGGCGGGGTCTTGTGCGTCGTGTTCGGCGTTTACGCACCCATTATGGCCCTGCTGTCCAATCCCATCCGCGCCTTTAAAAAGTATGCCCTGACGCTGTTGCCCATCGTCATCGGCATGGGCGTGGGCTTTCTAGGCGTTTCCAAAGTCCTGGGAATTATGCTCAATGCCTATCCCGACGCCTCGGTGTGTCTGTTTGTGGGGCTCATTGCGGGCATGATTCCCTCCCTTTTCCGTGAGGCGAGAACGCAGGGGACATCGGCAAAGGATTATGTGGCCATGACCATCTCCTTTATCGTGGTATTGACCCTTTTGATTGTGTTGAATATCGTGTCGGTGACCATCACCGCCAATTTCGGCTGGTATCTCTTCTGCGGGTTCTGCCTGGCTCTGAGCATCATTGCCCCGGGTATGAGCTTTTCCACCCTGCTGATGCCGCTTGGCCTGTACACGCCTTTCGTGGAGGGAATTGGAAATTTCGACTTCGGCGTTTTGATTCCCGGCGGCGTAGGCGCGCTTTTGACGATTATTCTGCTGGCAAAGGGCATGAATTACCTGCTGGGCAGATACCATTCCACCGTATCCCATCTTATCATCGGCATTATCATCGCGGCCACGCTGCCCATCATTCCCTATGCCAGCTTTATCAGCAGCGTCCAGAGCGCCGTTATCAATGCGCTTTGCCTGATCGCCGGTGTTGCCGCCGCCCTTCTTCTAGACCGGTTTAACCGCAAGGTCGATGTTCCCGCATAGCGGCGGTTAATGGGAAAATATAGGGCTGCGCGCCGTTATCGCCGTGTATCGCCAGGGCCGGCGTGTGAAAAAGGCGTCTTCCGGATAAATCCGCGGGAATGCATGGCTTTCCCGCGGATTTTTTGATAGAATTTAGGGTATAGGATGCTTGAGGCGGGAATCGGAGACAGTGACAAAGGGAGAGACGCGCATGAAAAAGCTCTGCATCCTGGCGGATACCCACGGTCTGCTGCGGGATGAGGTAAAGGCGGAATTGGCGCAGGCGGACGGGATACTCCACGCCGGAGATATAGACACGGACGCCGTATTACAGTACCTGGAGCAATGCGGGCCGCTTTATGCCGTGGCTGGAAATGCCGATAAGCGCCTGACGAAAGCCCTGCCGCGGACGCTTTCCGTCCGTATCGAAGGGGTGCGCTTCTTCCTGGTCCACAACAAAAAAGATATCCCCGCGTCCTTGACGGATACGGATGTGGTGGTGGTCGGCCATTCCCACAAATACGCGGCGGAAATGTCCGGCGGGATGCTCTATTTGAACCCCGGCGGCTGCGGCAGGCGGCGCTTTGACCTGGAGCTCAGCTTCTGCCGGATGACGGTGAGCGGCAAATCCTACCGCTATGAAAAAATTCTCCTTCCCAAAACGTTGTGATATAGCGCCTGTATTCGGGAAGCCTTCTTAAATACAATATGTAATGTATTCATGCGATTATTCATCTGGTATAACGAGCGGGCGGCCTTTTGAATGGATAAGATATTCGTATTGTATGGCGATCATCCTGTGGTGGCCGCTGCATTCGACACCGCAAGAGGCGCGGACGATTATCGCAAGCTGTTTATTGTGCAGTACGCGGATGGCAGGAAACTGGCCGTGAAAGTAACCGGGAACTCTTTTACCACGCCGGAACGCGTCATAGGGTGGGCGGAGCTGACGGAGCATTATAACGCGCTGGGAATATACTGCCCGCGGATCGTCACCGCCATAGCCGGGGACATGCTTGGGGGATTATCTCGTATATGCGGAAGAGTACGCCATGTATTAATCGGCAAAAGCGCATGATAAGCGCGAAAAGGTGAAGGGCATATATGAGAAGAAGCTGTTTGAAGCAATCGGTACGGTTGCGGCCCATCCTGCCCCGCTTGTTCCCTGGCACACGCAGTATTGCCTATACGATACCTTTGACGCGAAGGATTTATATGATGAAAATTATGAATGTGCCGTCGCCATACGCGATGTTTATCGAGCGCAATGTCCGCACCTGACCCAGCGGGCGGAAAGGATATTTGACGAATATTGCCGACTCCGGCGAGGCTTTGAAGCGATTTACCGCTCGCTTCCCAAAGCGGTTTTCCAGGGGGATATTAACGATTCCAATGTTCTGCTGTCGGAGAAGGGGAAATTTAAAGGGCTCATCGACTTTAATCTGTCCGGGACGGAAACCATATTGCATTATGCTTTCTGCGAGAGCTTCGCCGGCCTGGAAAATGCGGCGGAGATAGCCTCGCTGAAAGCCCGTGATCGCAAAGCCGCGGAGCGGCTTTCATGGATTGGCGGCGCCTATACTTTCACCGCAGCCGAGAGGGAGGCGTTCAGCGATTACTACCATCTGGTTGCGCCGATTCGCTGGACATATCCCTGTTTCTTTTTACCGCTGCTGCAAAATCGTGAAAAATATCCGTACGGCGGCCGCTACGCGGAGACAATTCTCGACGGGATGACCTATCAACACACACGAGGGGATGCAGGCAGTTTACTCCCGTAGATTGATGCGGCGGATACGGATGGAATCCGTTCCCCGCTCCCCACTTGAAAATGCCTGTTGACATTGACGCAGGGTTATACTTTACAATGACGGCGAGGGGATGCTGTATGAAAATCAAAGATGTGGAGTTAATCACGGGGCTGACCCAGAGGGCCATACGCCTGTATGAATCGAAGGGCCTGCTCAATGTGTCCCGTTCTTCCAACGCCTATCGGGATTACAGCGGGGAAACCGTCGAAAAGCTGAAGCTCATCAAGCTGCTGCGCCAGGCGGGGGTGGGCCTGCCGGATATCCGTCTGTGGAACGACGGCGTGATTTCGGCGGATGAGCTTCTTCGGAAAAGAAAACGGGAGCTTTGCCGGGAAAACAATGTGTTTTCTCAGCAAAGTATGCTGTGCGACCGGCTGATCGCCTATGTGCAGGACGGGATGAGGCCGGGGGAGTGGCCGGAGGACAGCGGCCGCGTCGATGAAGCCGGTGCCGCCCAGGAGGATTTGTCGGGGATGGCGCTCTCCCTGGGCATCGATATCGGCACGACCACCATCAGCGCCGTGGTGCTGAATCTCACCGCCCGCACACAGGCCGACGCCTATACGCTTTTCAACGACAGCCAGGTGGACACCGGCGAGGACTATCGCAGGGAGCAGGACGCGGAGCTGCTGGCGGGCAAGGTGGAACGGCTCGTCGCCTCCATTCTGAAAAGCTATCCGTCCATCGGGTCCATCGGTTTCACCGGCCAGATGCACGGCATTGTGTATATCGACCGGCAGGGCCGGGCGGTATCCAATTTGATCACCTGGCAGGATGAGCGGGCCAACCAGCCCGCGCCGTCGGGACAGACCTATTGCCGGGAAATGGAGGAGAGGACGGGGCGCTCCATCGCGGCGGGGTACGGGCTGGCCACCCATTACACCAATCTCAAGACCGGCCTTGTGCCGCACGGGGCCGTGACCCTCTGCACCATCATGGATTACGCGGTCATGCGCCTGACCGGCCGCGCAAAGCCACTTATCCACGCCTCCAATGCGTCCAGCTTCGGCTTCTATGACGCCGGGCAGGGCGGCTTTGATGCCGCCGCTTTGGCGGCCCTGGGTGTGGACGCCGCCTTTTTGCCGGAGGTCACCGGCGACTGCGCGGCTGCCGGACAGTTCCAGGGCATTCCGGTGACGGTGGCCCTGGGGGATAACCAGGCCAGCTTTCTCGGTTCCGTGCGCGACGAGGGAAAAAGCGTCCTGGTCAATTACGGGACCGGCAGCCAGGTTTCCATGGTGACCCGGCATACGGCGCATGAGGCGCCGCTGGAGCTTCGGCCGTACACGCAGGGGCGGTATCTGCTGAGCGGGTCGGCGCTGTGCGGGGGCAGGGCCTATGCGCTGCTGGAACGTTTCTTCCGCGCTTACATTGAGGCTTGCGGCGGTGAGGCCAAATCCCAGTACGAGGTGATGAACCGGCTGGCCGAAGAGACCCGCCGGACAGGCGCCACGCTGCGGGTAAAAACCACCTTTTGCGGGACGCGGCAGGAGCCGTCACTGCGGGGGAGCATGGCGGATATCGGGGAAGAGAATTTCACCCCCGGACAGATGATAGCGGGGGTTCTGGACGGCATGGCGGAGGAGCTCTACGATATGTACCGGGCCGCGGGCAGCGGCAGGGCGCAGATCCTGGTGGCCTCGGGCAACGCGGTGCAGAAAAATCCGGTGCTGCGGGAAATCCTGGCCGACAAGTTCGGCATGGCGCTGAAAATCCCCCGCTTCAAGGAGGAGGCCGCCCTGGGCGCGGCGCTGTTTTCGGCCCTCGCCGCCGGGCAGATAGCCTGTATGGAGGAGGGAAAGGCTTGCATCGCCTATGAGGGGGAATAAGGACTATGAACAATAGGCCGCTGAAAATCGAATGGCCCCTGTGCGGGGAGGGCGTGTGCCTGCGCGGAACCCATGAGGGAAAACCGGCACTGTCCGCCGTGTTGTCGGGCGGACTGCTGACCGTCGCGATTGCCTACGATTTCCGGGAGACCCCGCTGACCCTAAAGGCCCCCGCCCGGGTAGGGGATAGGGTGGCCCTGCGCCTTCTGCCCTATAGGATTGAGCTGACGGTAAACGGGCGGCTGCTGGATGAGGAGTGGCCCTGCGGCCGGCACTATCTGGACGGAATGGAGCTGTCGGAGGCGCCCGCGTCCTATGCCGTGTCGCCGCTGGAGCGGGAGGATACGCCGCGGCCGGCTGTCCTTGGTACCTTTACGCATGCGGAGGGCTGGCGGCCGGAGGAGGGGGTCTTTGTCGGGGACTGCATGCCGTACAGCCATGACGGCAGATACCATGTCCTCTATCTGAAGGACCGCCGCCATCACGCCAGCAAATGGGGGCTGGGCGCCCATCAGTGGGCGCATATATCCACGGCGGATCTCATCCATTGGAGCATCCATCCCATGGCGCTGGAAATCGACGATCCGCGGGAGGGCTCACTCTGTACTGGCTCCTGGATAGAGGCCGGGGGAGTCCAATACCTCTTTTATACCATGCGCCCCTGCGACGGCACGCCCGCGCCGGTGCGCAGGGCGGTGTCGGAGGACGGCGTCCATTTTGCCAAGGACAGGGACTTCGGCTTTTATCTCAGCGGAAAATATACGGGTGGCTCCGCCCGCGACCCCAAGGTTGTAAAGGGGGAGGACGGACGGTATCATATGTTTGTGACGACCTCCCTGGCCGCTGAAGGGGCGGGTTGTCTGGTCCATCTCGTCTCCGGCGACCTGGACGGCTGGCGTGAGGAGGAGCCGGTATATGTCGCTCCCGACCGGGACGAGCCGGAATGCGCCGACTATTTTGTCAGAGACGGATGGTATTATCTGCTGTTCAGCCACCACGGCCAGGGCCGCTATCTTTACTCCGACAAGCCCTTCACCGGATGGCGGGTGCCGGAAAATCCCCTCGTTCCCTGCGGAACCGTGCCGAAGATGGCCGTGTGGAACGGCCGGCTCCTGTTCGCCGGCTTTCGGGGGATTGACGGCTACGGCGGAACGCTGACCTTCCGGGAGGCCGCCGTACAGCCCAGCGGTGAGCTGACGTTTTACGATGTAAAGGAATTGGCGGAGGAGTAACGAGAAAGGCCAATAGAAGCTTTTCCTTGTCTTCTAAAGCATAGGGCCCCGGCCAATCTGCCGGGGCCCTTTATATTGCTGGGGGTGACGGGCGATACTCAATCCTTCCGCCGG
>CAKTXU010000043.1 GCA_934630995.1 uncultured Eubacteriales bacterium | reverse complement strand
ATAGCCGCCCCATTTGAACAGCGACATCCAGAACACCTGAATGGTGGGAATCACCATAAAAATCGTGAACAGGAGAATGGCCGGCGCCGCGCAGAAAAAGATGAACCGGCCTCGCCCCTTCTGTTTGCTTAACATACTACCTTCCACCTTTCGGCTTGCATTCGTCGCCGGTGCGGACGCGCATCGGCCGGTCAATAATAACGGTGAGTAGAAGCTCTACTCACCGTTATTCTGCGCCTTATCCATCCATTTTGCAACGGCAAGTATTTCAATAAGGACGGTTTTTTACTTGAGGGCCGCGCGCAGCGCATCGCTGGCCGATTTGACGGCTGCTCTCCAATCGTCCACAGACTTGTCGCCGCTGACGATGCTGTTGAAGGTGCCGAACAGGGAATCCGCCATGCTGACGCCTTCGACCGGATCGGTGGTGGCAAACGCGCCCAGAGCGGGCTTGACCTTGCCGTCGTTATAAATACCGTACATCAGCTTGGCCTCGTTGCTCATTTTGTCGGTGATGCCGTCGATGGGCTGATAAGCGCCGCCCTTGCCCTTTTCGCGGAAGATGTCGGCGGCCTTGTCGCTGTACAGGAAAGCGATAAATTTGTTGGCCAGCTCCTGATTTTTGGATTCCTTCGGGCTCCAGACCTGCTCGAAGAAGGTGTAGGAGTACAGATCCCCGCCCTCCTTGAAGGCCGGCAACGGAGCAAAGCCCCATTTAAAGCCGTCCTTCTTGGGCGCCTCGGCCATCTCGCCGATGACCCAGTTGCCGTTGGGCATGAATAGCGCCTTGTTGTCGAGTATGAGCTGCTGGTTCTTGGTGAAGTTGTCGTTGTTGGCGTTGGCAACCGTAGTCTTCTCGGTGTAGGTGGCCAGCTTAGCCATGGTATTGAAGATCTGGGTGGCCTCGTCGCTGTCCCAAACGCCTTCGCTGTAGCTGGTGGCCTTCTTGAAGAATTCATCGCCGCCTACGCTGTACATCATCGCGTAGAAGAAGGCGTCAAAATAGCCGGTGGTGGGGTAGGTGAAGAGCGCGATGCCCTCCGCCTTGGCCGCTTCGCCCAGCGCCCACATCTCCTCCCAGGTGGTGGGAACCGACCAGCCCTTGGCTTCGAACAGTCCCGCGTTATAGAACAGGCCGCAGGGACCGTAGAACATCGGTGCCAGATAGGTCTTGCCGTCGGAATAGGGCTTGGTCAGCGAGGTGTCTAGGAAGCCGGGAAGGATTTTTTCCTTGACCGTCACGTTTTCGCCGGGAACCTTCATGTCCATCACGGCGGTCAAATCCCGCAGGGCGTTGTCCTTGATCATAGTTTCAGTGAGTGCCGCCGGCCGGCCGGTGGCCAGATGAACGACATCCGGATAATTGCCGGCCTTCATCTTCGGGCCTATGACGTCCTCCAGGTTCTTGTCGATGATCAGCTCGACCTTCACGCCCTCGTTTTCGGCTTCAAACGCCTTGACGATTTCCTTCCACATGTCGGCTTCATAAGCGGATTCCAGTGCCGCCACGGTCAGCGTGGTCTTCTTTCCTCCGGCGGAGCCGCTTCCCGCATCCTCTTTGGAAGAGCATCCGGCAAGAGACGCGAGCAGCAGGGTCGAGGCCAATCCGATGGATACAAATTTTTTCATGGTCTGCGTTCCTCCCTTGTCATTTGACATGGATTGTTGCTTTTCTGATGTGTTCGCCGTGTTGATGTGTGGTATTGCTTCACTTACTAGTATACGTTTTCTATGGGGCGAATCAATGTGAATGTTGCGCAAAACTTTATATATCTTGCTTTTTTCGGTTTTCTGTCTAATTATGATTACCATTTAATCGATTTTTTATATTTCAAAGCGATTATGCGGCGATTCAGCCGGAGAACATCGCATATTATGCGCAGATTATCTTATACTATGTAAAATTCATTAGAGAACTTGCCGATTGATAGAAATTGACATATAATACATATATTGACGATCACTTTTTACAAGGACAATATTTTGACAGGAGCAGGAGGAGTGCGCCGATGAGCAATAAGCGGTTTGAACTGGATGGAAGTGAGGAAAAGCGCCCGGAAACAAAGCTGCTTTATGTGACCTCCGCTAAATATGAGAGAGACTGGCACAGCATCCCCCATACCCATTATTTTTCCGAGTTTTTCTATGTACTGCGGGGCGGCGGCCGTTTTTTGGTGGAGGGGAAGACCTTTCCTGTGCGCGAAAATGATCTGATCATCGTCAATCCCAATGTATCGCATACCGAAATGTCGGACAATGCCCGGCCGCTGGAATATGTCGTGCTCGGCGTCGAGGGGATCGCCTTCTCTTTTCAAGAGGAGGAAGGCGCCGACACCCATCAGGTGCTCAGCTTCCGCGAAAAACGGCATGAAATCCAGTTTTATCTGGATACCCTTTTGCGGGAAGCGGAGACCCGTTCCCCCTATCATGAAACCGTGTGTCAGAATTTGCTGGAGGTCATGATTATCCACATGATCCGGGAGACGGGGTTTTCCATGTCGGTTATGCCCTCCAGAAAGGCCAATCTGGCCTGCGGGGTCGCTAAACGGTATATCGACAGCCACTTCCGCGAGCCGCTCACCCTGCAGGATCTGGCCGACGTGACCCACGTGAGCAAATACTATCTGGCCCACGCCTTTACCGAGGATTACGGCCTGTCCCCCATCAATTATCTCATCGCCCGCCGTATTGAGGAGAGCAAAAACCTGCTCAAGAGCACCGATCACTCCATCTCCCAAATCGCCTCCTTCACCGGCTTTTCCTCCCAATCGTATTTTTCCCAGTCCTTTCGGAAAATAACCGGCCAGAAACCCGGCGAATACAGGCAAAAAGTGCGGCGGGATACCGCGGACAAATCATTAAAATAGCCCTGCGGATATTTCCGCAGGGCTATTTTAACATGGTTAAGAAAACCTTTCCTCACTTGCGGCGGCTGACGAGCAGAACAGCCGCGCCGGAGATAAGCAGCAAACCGGCAATGGGAAGAACGATGCCGGCGTCCCCGGTTTTGGGCGGATCGTCGGTTTTGGCCGTGGTGGTGCCGTCTCCCCCCGCGGTGGTCGTGCTCTCCTCCTTCTCAACGGGAAGGTAAACATCGCCCTCATTATCGGTATAATCCAGAACGCTCAGATTGCTTCCTACATGCAGGTTTACCGCAATCCGCGCCTTGGTTATCCCCTCCAGGCTCCCCAAATCCAGATTGCAGGCGCCGTTGTACCAGGTGTCGTTCCCCTCAAAATAGCCGGCTATGCAGTGAAAATCAGTGCTCTTACAAGGGGCGGCGGGAACGGTCGTCCATTTGGAGCCGTCATAGAATTCCACACGGAAATTAATGTTCCGGTCGGTATACATCGTGAAATTGTCGTCACAGTAGCGATGGTTGGTCAGCAGACTGTAGATCCCCTCCGTGGCGGCGGTGGAATAGATGTCCACGCTGGTATCGCTGAAATCCTCCGTGTTTTTCACATTGGTGCTGATGGAGAAATAGTTGGTGGTGTTGGCGTTGAATTTTTCCAGCTCCACGGGACAGACAACCCAGACGTTGTCCTCTCCTTGATAGTCGGCCAGGGAGGTGGCGAACCAGGTTCCATTGACCCGCACCCGCAGAGAGGGATCCGCCCGCTCCTCCGCGCTGACTCCACCGCACACAAGGACGGAGGAGAGAAGCAAAGAGACCAGAACCGCCAGGACTTTTTTCATGCGCATCATGACATACCGCTCCTTTTCAAAACGAATTTATTCTCTCTGCTTCTATTTTCCTGTATAGGTTCCTTAAAAACAATGATAAAAAACGCAGATTTATATCAGATAATTCATATCCTTTTCCTTATTGGCCGAGATAGAGCCGGTAGGTCTGGATTTTATGGGGCGCCAGACGTACCGACAGGCTGTGTGTACACACCGGTATATCCTTCTCCGGCCGCTCCAGCAGGTCGCACAGCCACGCCTTTTTTAAAAGGAAACGGAAGCGAAGCTCCCCGTCCGCCGTCTCCTCGCTGTAGTTGACCAGCCGCACGATGAGCGCCCCCTCTTCCCCATCCTCCGGAAGCTTAAAGGCGGAGACGGCCAGCGCTCTGCCCGTTAGCTCCATAAAAGGCGTCTCCCGGCCCGGCGTATGCGCCGCCGGCAGCGTGGCCGTATACTGCCTGACACCGGTCTGCAAAGCGTCTCGGCAGCGAACCAGATCCGCTGCGGAGTCCTCCGCCGTCAGGGGAAGCAGCCGGTAGCGGAAGGATAGCGGCCCCTGAAGCTGGCCGTCCGGCTGGCCGTCGGTGCCCACCGTCTGCCCGAAGCTGCGGAACAGGGTGACCAGCAGGGAATGCCTCTCGTCGTCCAAAGCCGCCGCCTCATGCAGACCGCCGCCGGAGATAAATGCCAGGCCGGTTCCGTCGGCCGCCCGTTTGACCAGGATACCGTCGAAATTGTGCTCCCCGTAGGCCGGCTCCTTCCAGTCCTGTGTGGACGGATTCGCCCCCACCGTTCGGGTCACCAGGGTAAAGGCCTGACCGGCCTGATAGGTATCCCCCGCGATGTCCGTGGGCAGGCACACCCGCAGCCGGTGATCCTTCGCCGTATTGTCCACCTGGGTTTCCACCTCCACATAGCGGTTAGTCCTCCCCAGACGAAGCACGGTACATACAGGCACGGGCGTATATATTTCCGACCGCACAAGACCGCCTCCGGCTGTTTCCACCCCGCCGGGCAGCAGCAGACGGCTGCGGATGCATAAAGCGGCTTCCGCCGGGCCGTCGTACAGCTTTTCTATCACCACATCCGTCCCCACGCCGCTGATAATCCGATCCGCCGCTGGACGCACATGCATCCAGCCGTCTCCGATTTCCCCGTCGTCCTCATAGGAGAGCAGCCCCGTATACGCACGGCCCGACTGCCGGTCCGTCAGGGTAACGGTGCCGTCAAGGGCCGCCGTCAGGCTTATCCATGGGTTCTGCAAGGTCCGGCAGCCTGCCGACAGACTGCCCATATACCGTACCCGGCGGTGCGAAACGGGCACCACCGCATACTCAGCGTAACCGGTGGCGGGCAGAACCGCGTCGAAGCAGATATCGGCTCTGTCCGCTTCATATAAGGTAGGCGTGGCGGCAATTCGATGCCGCCGCATCCCGCATAAGGTGTACGGGATTTCCGCGCCGTCTGCATCCTGGAGAACAAAGGAATTTTTTTCCTCGTAAAGCCGCTCGCCCTCGGAAAAACGGGCGGGAAAATCCTGCGGGAAATCCAGAGAGAGCTTCAGCGTTTCCCGCCGTTCGAAGGGAAGGGGATTGTACACCCGCAGGACCAGCCTGCCGCCGTCCTCTCCGTCCTCCAGACGGGAGATGTCGTACCGCAGGCAATCGGCTATCATCTCCTCCGCAATGGTGGCCGCTTGCCGGAAGCGGTAATGCATATCCCGATGCACCTCGTCGATGGAGCAGCCGCAGATGGAATCGTGGGCGTGGTTGCGCAGCAGGTAGCGATACGCCATGTCGTGGAAGGAAGCGCGGAGGGGTAAGCCCTCAAACCGGCGGATAGCCGTCATCGGCTCGGCCCATTTGTCCAACAGGGCCTGCACCCGGTCGTTTTCCTTTTTCAGATCATATCGGCTGGAGAGGGTGTAGGTCAGCAGAATATTGGTGCTTTGGGGAGCCACCTTGTTTGTCTCCGCCAGCTCGCCCCGCATGACTGGCAGGCTGTTCCGCCGCGGTAGCAGCTCCTCCACAAGGTGATCCAGCGTTTCAAAGACCACCGGGCAGCCGTAATGGTGAGACAATTGTTCCGCCAGCCACGGGGCTGCCCTAGTAATGCGCTGATGATCCAAAGCATCGTTAAGGACCAGATAAGGGGCGTTGAGCCGCGCAGCCTCCCGGTCGATCTCCCGGATAGCCCGCTCCAGCAGGGCCTGCCGGTCGGTATCCCACCCCTGGGTATACGGCTCAGTTACATGGTGATAGAAAGCGCCGTAGCCGAAATTCTCTGGCACCTTGTAAGTAATACAGCCTGTGCCGTCCGGGGATTCCCATAGAAAATGGGGCGGACAGGTTTCTTCGTTGCAGCCCCGTTGCAGCAGGGCGCCGTGGATGCCAAAGCCTGCGAATATCTGCGGCATCTGCGCGACATGGCCAAAGATATCGCATACATAGCCGTATTTCATGGCTGCGGGCGCGCCGTATTCTGCCGCCTTCCGATGACCCAGCAGCAGATTGCGGATGAGGCTCTCCCCCGAGGGGAGGAATTCATCGGGCATGGTGTACCAGGGGCCCGCCGCGATACGCCCGGCAGCCACCAGAGCCGTTAAGCGCTCACGCGCTTCCGGCGCCGCTTCTATGTAGTCGTCCAGCACCGCGGTCTGTCCGTCCAGCATGTAGACGTGAAAAGCCGGATCCCCTTCCAGCACCTCGATCACTTCGTCCAGAACCTTCATCAGCATGTAGCGGAAGCCCTGGAACGGCTTGTACCATTCCCTGTCCCAATGAGTACCGTTAAAATAATAGATTTTTTTCAGCTTCATAAAGGAAGCCCCTTTCCTGCTATTAGATGAGCACAGTATACCGCGCGTTTTTCGATAAAACCACCTTAAAACGGCAGTGTTTTTATCCATAACGCTTGCAAAACGGGCGGCGGTTCACTCCCGCCGCCCGTCCGGCTGTACGTACTGGGGAATCCGGATAACCACGGTGGTGCCGCCGCCCGGCGTTTCTTCCATCCGGATGGAACACTGATCCTCAAAAAACAGGCGCAGGCGGCGCCATACATTTCTCAGTCCGTAGCCCGGGGCATCCCCCGCGTCGCTGAAAACAGCCTCAGCCACCGTGGGCTCCATCCCCGGTCCGTTGTCCTCGATGCGGATTTCCAGGTAGGTTTCCTCCACCCGCCGTACCGAGATGGTCAACCGGCCGTTTTCCAGGCCGATGGGCCCCAGCCCGTGTTCCAGCGCATTTTCAACCAAGGGCTGAAGAATGACGCTGGGGATGCTGTAGTCCAGCAGGTCCTCCTCTACATCGTAGGTCACGGAAAGCGCCGGCAGGCGGTGCACCGCCGCCTCGATTTCCAGATAGGTCTTCACATGACTGATCTCCTGCCCGACAGTGGAGACGGAGCGGCCGCTGTTCAGGGACAGGCGGTAAAAGCTGGACAGGGCTGTCAGCAGCCCGCTCATCTCCTCGTCGCCGCTCTGGATGGTGCGCCAGTTGAGATTAGACAGGGTATTATACAAAAAGTGAGGGTTTATCTGGGCCTGCAGGGCGCTGAGCTGGGCATCCCGCCTGTCCAGCCGCGCCTGGTAGGAAGTGAGGATCATCCGCCGGGTATCCCGGATCATCCGGCCCACGGCATTGGTGATATCGCCGATTTCGTCCCGTTCCTCAGAGCGGATGTCCACTTTGTATTCGCTGGGAACCACTTCGTCCAGCTGCATTTTGAGCCTGGTGATGCGGGCGCTGAAAGTGCGGGAAAACAACAGCACCACCACGAGCAGGATCGCAAAGGAGAGCAGGATGACCAGGGCGGTGGATTGGAAGGCGGATAGGACGCTGATCGTCACCGGCCGGATATCCGCCTCTATCTGCAGTCTCCACCCTGTATCCGGCAGCACCTCCTCCCTGACCAGGAGCTGCTCCGACGACGCCGCTGCCTCATCCCCTGACGAGTACAGCAGAGCGCCGAGCCCATCGGTCACCGTCAGCCGGTAGTTCTGCGTCTGACTGGGAAGCGCGCCGGAGAAGAGGCTTTCCTCATTTACCTCAAAGCACAGGGTGGCCGAGGCGTTGGGGGCGTCAATATTGATAGCCTTGCGTGAAACGGTCAGCACCCCGCCATGGTAGATCCACAGCGGCTCCCGTCCGCACAGCAGACGGGCCGTCTCGGCCCCCTCCACACCACCGGCGTCGATAAAATACCGCCGCACGTTTTTCAGGCTGCCATAGGTGTAGACGGTCAAATTTTCAAAATCCATATTCTGCTCAAAAATGCTCGCCAGCAGGGGATCAAAGCGGCCCAGCAGGTCCTGCGCCTTCTGATACTCGCTGACATAGTTGGCATTGACGATGGCGGCGATGGAGTAATCCTCGGCAAACAGATTGAGGGTTTGCTCCGCCAGAAACAGCCGGTTTTGGATGGTCTGCTTGGTAAAACGCACCATGCTGTCAAGATCGGATTCCGCATTGGCCCGCAGGCGCGCGTTTGTCTGGGAATAGGACACCACACTCCAGGTGACCAGGGGAATCAGGATAATAAACACATACGAAAGGAGCAGCTTGGTGTGGAGACGAAGACTGTGGATACGCCGGGTAAGCCTGTTCAAGTCCGCCCGCCCCTCTCCCGCATCTGATTGGCCGTCACACCGAAATATTTTTTAAACAGCAGACAGAAATAGGAGGGATTGTTGTAGCCCACAGCCGCGCAGATTTCCGCAATCCGCAGGTTGCTGTCCACCAGGAGCTGCCGGGCCTTCTCCATGCGATAGGTGGTAAGAACCTGGATGAACCCCTTTCCCACCGCCTGTTTGAAAAGGCCGCTGAGATACCCGGCGGAAAGCCCCACCTTCTGCGCCACCCATTCCAGGCCGATGTCCTGTTGATAGTGCTCCTCCACCAGGCGCAGCACCTCAGCCACAATCCGCCGCTCCTGGGCGTCGCAGGCGGCGCCGTCCTCCTGCAGCCGCTGCCGGCGGTATTCCGAGGAGCCCACCGTCTCCACCGCCTTGACGAAGGCGCTGGAACTCTGCCGGCGGCGGTCGTCTAGCAACCGGACGGCGTTTTCTATCGCCCGGCAGAAATCTTCCGCCGCCACCGGCTTGAGGATATAATCGTCTACCCGCACCTGAATGGCCCGCCGGGTATACTCGTAGTCCCCGTAAGCGCTGAGGATGATAAGGACGATGGCCGGGTACTTCTCTCTGGCCGCCGCGCACAGCTCCAGCCCGTTCATCAGCGGCATCTTTATGTCGGTCAGCAGAATGTCGGCTGGCCCCTCCTCCAGCAGGCGCAGCGCCTCCCTCCCGTTGGACGCCTTGCGCAGGGTAATGGGAAAGGCCCGGCGGCGAATCAAAAATTCCACGCCGTCCCGTTCCTCCCGCTCGTCGTCCACTATCAGCAGCGAATACACAGCCGTCCCTCCCCGTGGTATATCCCATTAAATGACAATTTACGACTACTAGTATAGCATACCCCGGCGGGAGGCAGATTGGGAAATGCTGGGGTAACCGTCAGGTATTCAGTTCCAGATCGCCGCCCACATGGAGGTTGACGACTGCCCGGACGCCGTCGTAGCCCTCCAGGCTTTCGACGACGATCTCGCGCCGCATAAGATAGGGATACGCCGGATCCGAGCCGGTGAACAACCCAACCACCGTGCTCTCATACAGAGTGTAGGTTTCCTCAGGCAGCACCTTGACCCATTCCTCCGTTCCCGTCTTTTTCAGCTCCAGATAGATATTGGCGTAGCGGTCGGTATAGGGAATCCAGGAGGCCATGTTGTCGGTGGAAACAAAGGAATCGCCCGGCGTTGCCGTCTGTGTGAAATAGAGGTTGATACTCTGGTCGGTGAGATGACCCCGGTTATTGACGTTGCTGTCCACCGCGATGCGGTTTGTCCCTGTCCTCATCTTCTCAAAGTTCAGAGGCACGGTGACCCAGGTGTCGTTTTTACCCTTTTCCGGCGTCAGGTCATACC
>CAKTXU010000042.1 GCA_934630995.1 uncultured Eubacteriales bacterium | reverse complement strand
CAGCGAGGTTATCCGGCGTTTTGCCGAAGGCTCCCTGCTCCCCTATACCTACGACGGCAAGGGCTACGCCCTCCCCGTCACCCAGAGCTTTAACATGATGTTCTACCGCACCGATATCTTCGGAGAGCTCGGGCTCAGCCCGCCCCAGACCTGGGACGAACTGGCCCAGGTGATTTCCGTGCTCCAGGCCAACAATATGCAGGCGGGGGTCGGCGTTTCGGTGGCCACTAACCAGACCGCCGTGGGGGATATCTTCGCCGCCTTCCTGCTTCAGAAGGGGTTGTCCTACTACACCGACGACCTCTCCCGCACCACTTTCGATCAGCCAGAGGCGGTGGAGGCCTTCACCAAATGGACGCAGCTCTACACCCAGACCACCCTGCCCGTCACCTTCGATTTCTACAACCGCTTCCGTTCCGGCGAAATGCCCCTGGGCATCCAGCCCTATACCCAGTACAACATGATTTCCGTGGCGGCCCCCGAGATTTACGGCATGTGGGAGATGGCGCCCATCCCCGGTACGCCGGATGAAAGCGGCGGCATCAACCGGTCGGAAAACGCCAGCGGCACCGGCTGCATGATCTTCAACAAGGTCTCCGCACAGTGGGATTGGGTGCAGGAAATTCCGGAAATTCCCGCCAGCTACTATACCACCCGCGGCATCAGCAACGCATTCCGCAGCGTGGTGTACAGCTACGAGAATCCGCGGGAGGTTCTGTTCTATCAGAACAAGCTCATCAATAAGGAAATTCAGAGCAAGCGGGAAGAGCTGGGATTGGAGTAAGCTGCCCGGACAACATGGAAGAAAGGAACGTGTGCCTCATGTATAAGGACAAAGCGCTTTCGCCTGCTTCCCGGGTAGGCAGTCCCTCCCTGTGGAAGCGGATTGTCCAGTACCGGGAAAGCTATTTTCTGGTGGCGCCGTATACACTGCTTTTTTTATTTTTCATTGTCATACCGGTCGTCACCTCCATTGTGTTGAGCTTTACCTATTTCAATATGATATCTCCCCCCCGCTTCATCGGCTTTGCCAACTATATGAAGCTGTTTCTGGACGATGATATCTTCCTCATCGCTGTGAAAAACACCTTGATTTTCGCCTTCATCACCGGGCCCATCAGCTATTTTCTAGCCTTGCTGCTGGCGTGGCTTATCAACGATCTCCATCCCAAGCTGCGGGCGTTCATGACACTGATATTCTATGCGCCCTCCATCGCGGGCAACGCCTATGTCATTTGGACCTTTATCTTCAGCGGTGACCGTTACGGCGTGGTAAACAGCCTCCTGATGCAGCTGGGCGTCCTCAACGAGCCAATCCAGTGGCTGACGGATCCCCGGTACAATCTGCAGGTCATTATCCTGGTACAGCTCTGGCTGAGCCTTGGAGCGGGTTTTCTGGCCTTCATTGCGGGGCTGCAGTCGGTGGATCACAGCTGGTATGAGGCGGGGGCCATCGACGGCATCCGCAACCGCTGGCAGGAGCTGTGGCACATCACCCTCCCGTCCATGAAACCCCAGCTGATGTTCGGCGCCGTGATGCAGATTGCCTCCTCCTTCGCCGTCAGCGACGTCTGCATGCAGCTGGCGGGCTTCCCCAGCACCAACTACTCCGCCCACACGGTGGTGACCCATATCATTGATCACGGCACCACCCGCTATGAGATGGGGTACGCCTCGGCCATCGCCGTGGTGCTCTTTGTGGTGATGATCCTGACAAAAACCGTTATCGGCACCCTGCTGCAGGAGGATTGAGCCATGAAAAAGCTGAATCGCTCCACCGGTGGGAACGTCGTCCTCTTCCTTGTGCTTCTGGTGGGTGGCGCCTTTATGGCGCTGCCTCTGGTCTATGCCGTGGTGCAGTCCATCAAGCCCATGGAGGAGCTCTTCATCTTTCCGCCGAGATTCACGGTGCGCCGCCCGACGTTGGACAATTTCCGGATGCTCATCAGCGTCGCCTCCAATCTTTGGGTTCCTTTTGAGCGGTATCTCTTCAACAGCGTATTTGTCAGCCTTGTGGGTACGGTGGGACACGTGCTGCTGGCCTCCATGGCGGCCTATCCCCTGGCCAAGCACAAGTTCCCCGGGTCGAAAATCCTGTTCAACGTCATCGTTCTCTCCCTGCTGTTTTCCAACCAGGTCACCTACCTGCCGCAATACATCGTTATGGCCAGAGCCGGACTCATCGACTCCTACTGGTCCATCATTCTCCCCTCCTTCGCCATGACGCTGGGCCTGTACCTGATGAAGCAGTTCATGGAACAGATTCCCGACACGGTACTGGAGGCCGCGCGGATCGACGGCGCCAGCGAAACCCGCATCTGTTTTCAAATCGTCATGCCACAGGTGCGTCCGGCGTGGCTGACCCTCATCATTTTCGCTTTTCAGTCCATCTGGAATCAGACCGGCCTCTCCTTCATCTTCAGCGAGGAGTACAAGCTGCTGCCCACCATCCTGCGGCAGATTTCCGCCGGAGGCATCGCGCGGGCCGGCGTGAGCTCCGCCGCCACGATGCTGCTCATCATCCCGCCCATTCTCACCTTCCTGATAACACAGAGCAGCGTCATCGAAACCATGGCCCATTCCGGCATGAAGGATTGAAACGGCCGTTGTGAATGCGAAAATCAAACGGCATTGCGAAAGGGTTGGTCATTACGATGAAAAAGCTGACAAGAACCGGGGGAGTTCTCCTGGCGCTTCTCTGCCTCCTGGGGACGACGGCCTCGGCCGCTCCTCCCGGCGATTCCTACATCTATGATTACTGGGACGAGGCCGTGCCCGCTCCCGCCGGCTACAGCGTCGCCCGCACCGTCAATGCAGAGCAGGCGGGAACCACGGCCTTCGTCACCCCCCAGGATCTCTTCCGCGGGCCGGACGGGCTGCTGTATCTGGCCGATACCGGCAACAACCGCATTGTGGTACTGGATCAGGACTGCCGCTTCGTGCGGGAATACCGGGATTTCACGCAGGCGGACGGCACGACGACCCAGCTTAACAAGCCCAACGGAGTGTTCGTCACCGCCGGGGGGGAATTGTATATTGCGGACAAGGAAAACGACCGGGTGCTGATAAGCGATCCGGAAGGTATGGTTAAGGGCAGCCTCCTGCGTCCGGAATCGGATATTTTCCCGGAAAATGTCCACTTCAAACCCACTAAGGTTATTGTAGAGGGAAGCGGCAAGGCCTTCGTGCTGGTCGAGGGATTGTTTTACGGCGCTGTCAGCTACGATGCGGACGGACGCTTCATCGGCTTCTACGGAAGCAACCGGGTGCAGCTTTCTCTGGTTCAGATGGCGGATCTGGTGTGGAGGAAGCTGTTTGAAGAGGACAACAAGGCCACCGTGGAACGGTATGTTCCGGTAGAGTTTTCCAATCTGACGGCGGACAAGGACAACTACATATATACCTGTACCAAGGCCATGAACACCACCGCCAAGATAAAAAAGCTCAACGTCCTGGGGCTGAACATCCTCCATACCGATGCATTCGGCGATCTGGAAGTGGTGTGGAGTACCGGAGGCAGCATCAGCGACACGCAGTTCGTGGATCTGTGCGTGGACGAAAACGGTTTTATCAACGCCCTGGACTTTGAGCGGGGACGCATCTTCCAGTACGACAACGAAGGGAACCTGATGTTCGTTACGGGCGGCAAAGGCAATCAGAAGGGGCTCTTCCGTATGCCCTCCGCCATTGAAAGCGTCGACGGCAAGCTGCTGGTACTGGATGCGGACAAGGGGAATATCACCGTGTTCGAACCCACCGCCTATGCGGGAAAGGTACACCGGGCCATGGCGCTCTACAACCAGGGGCTGTACGAACAGGCCATCGGTCCCTGGCAGGAGGTGCTCACCCTCAACGGCAATAATTACTACGCCCACGCCTCCCTGGGGAAGGCATATTACGACAAGGGCGACTATACCCAGGCCATGGAGCAGTTCCGGCTGGGTAACGACCGGGCCGGCTATTCCAAGGCCTATAAGGAGCAGAGAACCGAATTCATCCGCAGGCATTTCGCGCTGTTTTCCATCCTTCTCCTCCTGCTGCTGGCCGGGCTGCTCCTGCTGCTGAAAAAGAAGAAGGTACGGGCCTATCTGACGGCTCACGGCGTAAGACTGAAGGAACCTCAGCCGAAGCCGCTTAAGGGGTTCCGCTATATAGGCTACATTCTCCGTCATCCGGTGGAGGGTTACGAGGAGATGCGGTACCGGAAAAACGGATCGGTCGGCGTCTCCCTCCTCATCCTCCTTCTGTGGTTCCTGGGGCTTATTTTTTCCTATCAAATGACAGGCTTCATCTTTAACCATAACCGGCTGGAAACGCTGAATATCGGCCTGTTGTTCTGCAGTTCTATCGTCCCCTTCCTGCTGTGGGTCGTTGCCAACTGGTGCTTCTGCACCCTTCTGAACGGCGAGGGGAGAATCAAGGGAATCTTCGTTTTCAGCGCCTACGCGCTGGTCCCCTATGTCGCGGCCCTCTACGTCACCCTGCTCCTGAGCAACGTACTCACCCTGGACGAGGGCGTCTTCAGCACCTGGCTGCTCCTGCTGGGGGCGCTGTATACCGCCTTCCTGCTTTTTTCCGCCATCCGGGTTCTCCATCAGTACAGCGGCGGAAAGACGATAGTCTCCATCCTGCTCACCCTGCTGGGAATGCTCATCGTGGTGTTCCTCGCCGCCCTCGCCTTCAGTCTGGTCCGCCAGGTAGTCACCTTTGTGATGACCATCGTGAGGGAATACACCTACAGAGTATATTAAAGACCTGCGGCTTGCAGAAAGGACGATTGACGCCATGAAGAACACGGCCAAATGGATAAAAGGCTCCCTGGCGATCTGCGCCTGCCTCGCCCTGCTCGCCGGCAGCGGCGGCGTTCTCGCCACGGAAGCCCCTGCGGCGGCCCCGCCGCCCGAAAATATGCAAAGCATCGGCAACAACGGCACCCTGAAGCTGTATGCCGACAAGAAAAGCGGCGAATTCTGCGTGCAGGACACGGCGACCGGCGCCGCCTGGTACAGCAATCCCGTAAACCGGGCGGAGGACGAATTCGCCAAAAGCGACAAAACCTCGGTCAGCTCACAGATACTGCTCAAAATTGTGGATATGGGTACCAATCAGGAGGAACAGGTCAACAACTACATATCCAGTGTCAAGGAGGAAGCCGTCGCCTTTGAAGAGTTGCCCGACGGCTTCCGGGTCATCTATACCTTCAAGGAGGAGCAGATAAGCGTTCCCCTGGAGGTGACCCTGCAGAACGGGCGTCTGGAAACGTCCGTGGCGGTGGGAGATATCGTGGAAGCCGGCAGCAAGCGGATTCTTCAGCTCACCCTTCTCCCCTATTTCGGCGCGGGATATGTGACGGACGAGGGATATATGGTCGTTCCGGACGGTTCCGGCGCCCTTATCAACTTCAACAACCACAAACAAAGCTACGTCCCCTATATCGAGCCTCTGTACGGCAGCGACGCGGTGCTGACCGGGAATACAGCGGGCCGGAAAAAGAACAACAGCTGTCTTCCCCTCTTCGGTATCAAAAAAGGGGAAACCGCTATTGCCTCCATCATCACGGCAGGGGACGGAGCGGCCAGCGTCAGCGCCAAGGTGAGCAAGAAGGGAAGCGGCTTCAACAATGTCTGCGCCGTGTTCACCCTTCGCTCCACCGGCACCCATACTATCGGAGATTACTACAGCCGAGAAATCACCACCTATGAAAAGGGAGATTCTAAGGTTGAGCGCTGCACCGTGCGCTCCTATTTCCTCCAGGGGGAGGCCGCAGACTATACCGGCATGGCAAAAACCTATGCGCAGTATCTGCAAGCCGATTGCGGCGTGACGCCGGTGAAGGGAACATCCCCTTTCTCCATTTTTGTGGAGTTGTACGGCGGGGTCATGAAAACCAAAACCGTCCTGGGCTTCCCCTCAAAGGTGGTGGAGCCGCTGACCACCTTTGATCAGGCTGTCGCCATTATGGAAGAGCTGAAAGCCATAGGCGCGGAGAACGTCCTGCTGAGCTATCAAAACTGGTCCCATGACGGAATCCTGGGAAAAATTGCCGTATCCCCCGACGCCGAGAGCAAGCTGGGGGGCGGTAAGGGATTGAAGAGGCTCCAGGATTATGCCGGAGAGAAGGGGATTCCTCTGGCAATGAATGTGAATTTCAGCACCTTCCAGAAAAGCGGGAACGGCTTCTCCACCCAGCGGGACGTCGCCAAGCTCTTCACCGGGATTCCCGGCGTAGCCTACGGCTTCAAGCTCAATACGCAGCAGATGGACAGCGCGCTCCCCCGAACCTTTTATCTCGCCCCCCGCAGGCTGTCCGATCTGATCCAAAAATATCGGGACAAAAGCCGCAGCAGCGGTGTTGAGATCATCGGCCTGGACACCCTGGGAAGTTTGCTTTATTCGGACTTCGCCAAAAACGGCATGAACAGGGACGACGCGAAGACCCTATTCGCCGAACAGCTGCGGGCTCTCACGGAGGACGGAAAACAGTTGTTTGTCCGCACAGGGAACGCCTATACCCTCCCGTTTACCTCCTACGTTTTCGATATGCCGGAGGACGACTCCTACAACGACATGGTGGACGAGAGCATCCCGCTCTTTCAAATCGCGTTATCGGGGCTTATCCCCTATGCCGTCACCGACATCAATCACAACCCTGATCCCGTCCGGCAGTTTCTGACCTGCATCGAGTACGGGAGCGATTTGAAATTCACCTGGACCTATGAGTCCGCCGACCGGCTGGTGGGCACCGAGCTGGACACACTGTGCGCGGCCAACTACAAGCCCTGGCTGGATTTTCTGGAAGAGCGCTACCCCAAGGCCGAGCGGGCTGCCGAGGAGCTGACGGGAGCGGCCATATGCGGCCATATGGCTCTGGGCGGGGATGTCTATCAGACCGTCTACGACAACGGCAAATCCGTGGTGGTCAACTATGGCGCCGAGGCGGTGAGCATCGGCGGCTTGCGGGTGGAAGCCCAGGACTTTGAGATAATAGACAGGGGGGATTTCCTTGCGTAAGCGTTCGTACCGGCTGTCCTATGAACGCCGGAAGTCTTTATCAGGCTTTCTGTACACCCTCCCCTGGCTCATCGGCACGGTGTATTTCTTCCTCATTCCCCTGGCGAGTTCCCTGCTTTACTCCTTCAACAAGCTCACCATCGAGCCCAACAAGCTGCTCATGAGTTTTCAGGGCATGCGTTATTACGAGCAGGCCCTGAGCAAGGATTATATACGAATGCTCGTGGAATCTATCGGCGGCCTTCTTTATCAGGCGCCCACCATCCTGATTTTCAGCCTGTTCATCGCGGTCATCCTGAATCAAAAATTTATCGGACGGACCTTATTCCGCGGGGTATTCTTCCTTCCCCTCATCATCGCCACCGGCGTGGTGCTGGGGATTATGAACGGCGACGTGGTGGCCAGCGCTATGATGAACGGGCAAACCAACTCCGCCCTGTTCGACACGGTATCGGTCAAGACCCTGCTGCTCGACGTGGGGATGCCCTATGAACTGGTAGACGCCTTGTACACCATCATCAACGGCATCTTCGAGCTGACCTGGAAATCGGGCATTCAAATCCTGTTGTTTTTGGCAGGGCTGCAGACCATTCCCTCCTCCGTCTACGAGGCCTGCAAAATCGAGGGCTCCACCGGCTGGGAAACCTTCTGGAAAATCACCTTCCCCATGATTTCGCCGGTCATCATGCTCAACCTCATCTATACCATCATCGACAATTTCACCGACAGCGCCTCCAACCAGGTTATGATCACCATCAACCGTCTGTCACAGCAGCAGAATCTGGAGCTGAGCGCCGCCATGTCGTGGATTTATTTCGTCATCGTGTTCCTGCTGATTCTGGTTGTATACGCTCTGGTCAACCGGAAGGTTTATTATGCCAACGATTAAGGCAAGAAGGGAGTGAAGCCGCCATGCAATCACTGAAATCGGAAATCGAGCGGCGCGCCGACGCAATCCGTCGTCAGATGGAACAGGCGCAGTCCTTCCTCGTACGCAAGGGCGTTCTGACCCGGCTGGGGAGGTTTTCCTGGGCAGCCGCCCGGCTGGCCCTCATGCTGGGACTGGCTTTTGTCATCCTGTACCCCATTTTGTATATGGTGATCATCGCATTCCGCCCGTCGTCAGAGCTATTGGATCCCTCGGTGGTGTGGATCTCAAAGTCCTTCACTATGGACAATATTCAGAACGCCGTCCGTCTGATGAAATTCCCCGAAGCGCTGAAGAACACGGTGCTTGTGGTGATTATCAGCACCATCCTTCAGATGTTCTCCGCCGCACTGGCGGGTTACGGCTTCGCCCGTTTTAAATTCAGGGGGAAAAAGCTGCTGTTTGGACTGCTGCTGTTTACGATTCTGGTTCCCCCTATGACCTTCATCAACCCGTTATTCCTGCAATTCAAATACTTCAACTTTTTCGGTATAGGTTCCTTGACGGGGCTGTTCGGCATGCCCCTGCAGGTATCTCTCATCAATACCCGCTTTACCTTTTACATTCCGGCCCTCTTCGCCAGCGGCATCCGTTCCGGACTGGTCATCTATATCTACAATCAGTTTTTCAAAGGGCTGCCGGTCGAGCTCGAAGATGCCGCTGCCATCGACGGCTGCGGCTCCTTCAAAATTTTCACCCGCATCATCCTCCCCAGCTCCACCCCGGTATTGGTTACCATTTTCATCTTTTCCATCGTATGGTATTGGAACGATTATTTTTACGCTTCAATTCTCATGCCGTCCCTCAAAACCCTGTCGGTCTCCCTTCAGGGGGTTGGCGCGCTGCTGCAAAATGAGCTGAACACCTATGACCCCTATCAGCTCATCTCCACTATGCAGGCGGGCTGTCTGCTGCTGGTGACACCCATTTTGCTGGTGTATCTGGTTCTTCAGCGCCTATTCACCGAAAGCATCGAACGAACCGGCATTGTCGGATAAAGGAGGGGCATGATGCCAGAGCATAAGCTTGCCTACGCCGTCAGGGACACCCGCATCAACGATTCCTGGTACGCCTTTGACGGAGATACCGTTCACGCCTTTTACCTGCAATATCCGGCCCACGGGGATTTGGAGTCCTGCTGGTGCTGCCAGACGGTAGGGCACAGCGTCTGCAGCATCCGGGATTTGACCTCCTGGACCGACTGCGGCACCGTCCTTGCCCCTTTAGCAGGCACCTGGAATGACAAGGGGATCGCCACGGGCAGCACGGTGCGGCATGACGGAAAATGGTATATGATCTATACCGGCAACAGCCATTCCGGCGAAGGAGGCTTCGGTATGGCGGTCAGTGAGGATCTCATGCATTGGGAAAAGCTGCTGGACCGGCCGGTCATCGACCGATCCCGGCCGGTGACCGCCGCCTACATGGGCAGGACCTGCACCTGCCGTCTGCTGGCCGATCCCTACATCTATCCGGAAGCTCTCGGTGGATATTATTTCATGTATGTCAATGCTTATATTGAAGAGCTGCCACTGAACCGGCGGGGCGGACAGGTGATTCTGCGTTCACGGGATCTGTTTTCATGGGAGGCCTGCGGCATTGCGATGACCGGCTGGTGCGACCGGGCGGAAACAGCCCAGGTCTGGGTACATAAGGGCCGGTGGTATATGGTTTTTGGTGCGGTCACGGTACGGGAAACGCCGGAGGGGCTTGTGGACGACAGCCACTCCAATGAGGTTTATACCGCCGACAGCTTCACCGGCCCCTTTCTGCCGCTGGGCCAGCATACCCTAGCCCCACATCCGGATGATGCGTACTATATTCTCAAGGTGTTTCCCGACGCTGAG
>CAKTXU010000041.1 GCA_934630995.1 uncultured Eubacteriales bacterium | reverse complement strand
CGTCAAAGACAGCTCCCGGCGGTGGGCAACAGCCTCCCGGATAGCACATTTTTCAGATTGCAGACTTTTTTCCCGGCAGTTTCCCTTCAGACGGCACCATTCCCGCGCCATTTCCACCACATCGCCGCTGTTGCCGTCGGTGAGGGGCTCGTAGCTCCAGTCGTATTGGGCCGTGAAGGCATGGATATGGTTGCGTTTACCATGATATTTTTTTCCGGCCAGAGCGGCCAGGTCGCCGACATTATAAATATAATCGAAGTCGTCCCGGGCAGGCTCCACCCGGAAACGGCCGGGAAACAGGGCCTCGATGCGAGGGAGCAGAGAGGGATCGGTACAAAACAGCCGAAGCGGATGTCCCTCTGCGTGAACGTGCTTCATCAGAAGTGCCATATTCCCGTCAAAATCCGCCCCGACCGGAGGTAGATAAGAGGGAATTCCCTGCTCCAAAGCGCGCATGAAAAGGGAATCCTGATAGCGGGCGATTTGATTTTGGTAGTGCTGCCTCCACATATATATCGTCGTGAAGGAATATTCACTTGCCATACCGCCATAATCGCAGCAGCGGCGTTATCCAGACCGCGTCTTCCAGCTCAGGTGCGCGAAACTGCAGAATTGAATCAACTGTTATCATAAATATTTAGAATTCCTTTCCATCCAGACCAAGGCATTCAATCAGCTCTGCGGTTATCTCCTCCTGCGGCCGGGGCATACCGTCACGGCCGCAGGATACCACCCGCCATCCGCACTTGTCTGCGGCGTACAGGGCCGAGCGACGGCAGCTCAGCAGATACGCCCTGTCCCGCTCGTGGATATCCTTTTTGGCCTCTTCCCCGCCATACCGGCCGGATATAAGATTCTGGGAGATTTCCGGCGGCATATCAAGGAACACGACAGCATCAGGCCGGGGCAGGCCCAGCAAGCCGTATTCGTATTCCTCCAGCCAGCGCAGATAGCCGTCCCACTCCCCCGCAGGCAGCTTGCTCATCTGATGGATGGCGTTGGAAGTGGTATACCGCGCCGCCAAGATCAGAAGTCCCGCTTCATACTCCCGCTCCCAAAATTTTTTATAGCTGGCATAGCGATCCACGGCATAAAAGGAAGAGGCGGCATAGGCGTTTACCGCGTCGGGCGATCCGCCGAATTCTCCGCCCAGATACATTTTCACAAGCGCGGAGGACGGCTGCGCATAATCTGGAAAACAAATTTGCCTATAGTGTAACCCGCGGGACGTGAGATACTCGCTTAGGCGGCCCAACTGGGTGGTTTTTCCGCTGCCGTCCAGACCGTCCAGCACCAAAAGGCGCCCCATGTCAGCTCCGTCCTTTCAGCTCCGCATATTTTTTTCGCATGTCCGACGCTTTCCCGCAGGACATCTTTCCCTCCGGACAAGCGCCCGCCACACAGGCGGGACCGGCGTTTTTAAACAGATGAGGCGCCGCCTCGGCGCAGAGTGCCAGCATCCTGTCGGCCAGCTCCCGAATCTCCCACTGCGCCCGGTTGCAGCAACGATGGGCGAAAAAATTCATCAGGCTTCTGGCGTTCATAGTCATCAGGATTTTAGTGGTACAGGCATTGGGCAGGACAAAACGCGCATCCTCGATGGCGGTTTTTTCCGCCGCCCTTTCGGCCGCCCTCTGATCCATGCCCGCATCCAGGTTCTCTTTCAAATGCACGGCTTTCAGCCTGGCTGTCAAGCTTTCGTAGTGAGCTTGATCCTCCTCCATCGCCGCCCGATATTCCTCCGCCGCCTCCGGGATGGCCGCAATGGCCGGAGGAACGACATATTCAAACATTTTCTCCCGGACATACCGCTGGCTCTGTACGCTGTACGATGCGATGCGGTGGCGGGTCAGCTGAGCCAGGAGAGAGCGGGACACACCCTCGACGCCGAAAGTGAAGGAGGCGTGCTCAATAGGGCTCTCGTGACCAAGCTCTGCCAGCATGTCCACAAAAGCCGCAGTTTTTTCCTCGGTGAGCCCCTCCATTACCGTATCGATAGAGGCGGCGGAATAACAGAGGCGCGCCGCGGAAGCCACGAGATGCTCGGGCTCAGGCGTATGCGCCAGCAGGGTGACTTTCAACATGAAAACAGACCTTTCATTTTCCACGGTTTTTTCCGACCATCCGGCCAGGCCCGTCAAGGACAGAACCACAGGACCGCCGGACGCCCTCTTTATGGAAGGTATTATAGCAGAATTGTGAAAGGGCTTCAACCCACAGCGGCAATTTTCATCCGGGGCAAAAAAAGCTGTATCAGTCAAGCACCAGATAGTCCCGGATGGCCGCGAAGCGCTTTTCTCCGATCCCCTTAACTTCGGTCAGCTCCTCTAGCCGGGCAAACCCTCCATGAGTATCGCGGTATTCGATAATCCTGCCCGCCAATGTCTCGCCGATCCCATTCAGCGTCATCAGTTCCTCCTTGGTGGCGCTGTTCAAACGAATTTTCCCATCGCTCGGTACAACCGGGGAAATGTTGAGGGGACGGGTTTCCGCCGGTTGGGTCGGAACGGTGGTACTGTGCGGCGTGGATTCCTCTGTTCTGGACACAACGGAAGTATCCGCCGGCGGCAAAGGGGCGGCAGTGGTGTTGGGCTGCAGGCTCACCGGCGGTTCGGAAACGGTGGATACATCGGTATATACCACGCCAATTGGGGAAATATCCGGGGCGGATAGCAGGGCCGTCAGACAGACCCCGATTCCCAGCACCGCCGCCAGGCCCCACAACAGCAGTTCCCGTCCGTCCGCCTTCATCACCCTCGCCCCCCTTACAGTATCTACCAGTTTATTGTACGTTGGAAGGCCGTAAATTGGCAAGTGAGCGTTTCTCACAAGTCATGATGAAGTTTTTCCTAATGTGACGGATTCGTCATGCAATTCTGCGTAAAATCGGTTACAATGGGGACAAGGGCTTCCGGCCCGATAGACAGGAATGGGAGGAAACACCTATATGCTTCAGCCAAAAATTCTCCTTGTGGAGGACGATGCCGACATTGCCCTGGGACTTGAATACTCCCTGCGCCAGGAGGGCTTTGCGGTTCTCCTGTGCGGCAATGTCGCCCAGGCTTTGGACGCTTTGGAGCGGGAGCGATTTGCTTTAGCGTTGTTGGATCTCTCCCTGCCGGACGGAACCGGCTACGACATCTGCCGTGCGGCCAAACGGCTGCCGGACACGGCGGTAATTTTCCTCACCGCACGGGACGACGAAGGTAACGTTGTCATGGGGCTGGACATGGGGGCGGATGATTATATCACAAAACCATTCCGTATCCGGGAGCTCATTTCCCGTATACGCAGCGTTCTGCGGCGGGTTCAGAAAAGCGGTGGCAGGGACGTGTATGAATTCGGCGGCGTCCGGGTTGACGCCTCTTTGGGCAAGGTGTACAAGGACGGCAGAGACGTGTTTCTCACCGCACTGGAATACCGGCTGCTGATGACCCTGATAACCAACGGCGGCCAGGTTCTTTCCCGCAATCAGCTTCTTGAGGGGATTTGGGATGTTTCCGGAGATTTCGTCAACGACAACACCCTGACCGTCTACATCAAACGTCTCCGGGAAAAAATCGAGGACGATCCCCAGTCACCCCGGATTATTCTGACCGTCCGGGGACTGGGATATAAGGTGGATTGTCCATAAGGAAGGAGGCAAAGCCCTATGCAGTTTTTTCGAAATCAGGAGGTGCGGCAGTTTTGTGTGCTGCTGACCCTGGCAACGCTGATTCTGTCGGCGCTGGGATGTTTATATGATCTGGCGGCCGGACTTCTCATCCTGCTCGCCTGCCTTCTTCTGTCAGCCGTTTCCCTGCTATTCACCGCCTGGCGCTACCGGCAGATTCAAAAGCTGGCGGGATACCTCAAGCGGATTACGGACGGCGAATATACGCTGGATATCCGGGACAACGAAGAGGGCGAGCTGAGTATCCTCAAAAGCGAGCTCTATAAAGTGACCGCCCGCCTCTCGGAATACAACGAACGGCTGCGGCAGGAAAAAATCCGGCTTTCAGACTCCCTGGCGGACATCTCCCATCAGCTTAAAACCCCGCTGACCTCCATGATGGTCATGGCGGATCTGCTGCAGGACAGCGGTTTGCCGGAGAAAAAGCGTAAGGAATTCACCGGCCGGATCCACACCCAGCTGGAACGGATTCAGTGGCTGGTTTCCTCCCTGCTCAAGCTCTCCAAGCTGGACGCAGGTGTCGCGGAAATGCGGCCGGAAACTATTTCCGTGTCAGCGCTGCTGGAGCGGGCCTCGTCCCCTCTGCTCATCCCTATAGAACTCAAGGAGCTTGCCCTTAAAATGGAAGGACCCAAGGAAGCATTTCTTATTGCCGATGCTCGCTGGACAGAGGAGGCCTTGGTGAATATCCTGAAAAACTGCGTGGAGCATACCCCGGCCGGCGGCCTGCTTCATATAAAGTGGACCGATAATCCCCTGTATACGGAGATACGGATAGCCGACAACGGCGAAGGAATTGCCCCGGAGGATGTACCGCATATCTTTACCCGTTTTTATAAGGGGAAAAATGCCGCGCCTGAAAGCGTCGGTATCGGCCTTGCCATGGCGAAGAGCATTCTTCTTCGCCAGAACGGGGACATCACCGTGGAGAGCCGTCCCGGCAAGGGTACCGTTTTCCAGCTCCGCTTTTATAAAACGGTCATCTGAACAACATCGGTGACGGAATTGTCACCAAAGCAGTCATCTCCCCGTCACCTTGAACGGATATACTATGAGCATCACATCAACAGGAGGTCCATCATGGAAATTCTACGCGTTGAGAATCTATCCAAGATTTACGGAAAAGGCGAAACTGCGGTCAAGGCGCTGGACAATGTCTCCTTCTCCGTGCAAAAAGGGGAGTTCCTTGCCATTATCGGCCCCTCCGGTTCGGGCAAATCCACCTTGCTCCATATTCTGGGTGGTGTGGATGTTCCCACGGCGGGCAGGGTATACATCGACGGTGTGGATGTATACGCCCAGGACCAGACGAATCTGGCCATTTTCCGCCGCCGCCAGATCGGTCTGGTCTATCAGTTCTTCAACCTTATACCGGTGCTGGACGTTGAGGAAAACCTGACCCTTCCCCTGCTTTTGGACGGACGGAAGGTAGACCGCAAACATCTGGAGACCCTGCTGGCCACTCTGGGCCTGACCGGACGGCTCCATCATCTGCCCAATCAGCTCTCCGGCGGCCAGCAGCAGAGGGTGTCCATCGGGCGGGCACTGATGAACAATCCCTCCATCGTTCTGGCCGACGAGCCGACGGGCAATCTGGACAGCAAAAACAGCGCGGAGATCATCGACCTGCTCAAGCTGTACAACCGCAAATACAATCAGACCCTCATTGTTATCACCCATGACGAAAAAATTGCCCTTCAGGCGGATCGCATCATCAGTATCCAGGACGGCCGGATCGCCAAGGACGAGGTGATCACCGTATGAACGTGCTGAACAAGGTCACCTGGAATACCCTGAAGAAAAATAAAACCCGCACCATTGTCACCATCATCGGCGTCATCCTGTCGGCGGCCATGATTACCGCTGTCACCACCTTCGTCTCCAGCATGCAGGACTTCATGATCCGCGCATCCATCGAATCAGAGGGCAACTGGTACATCCGCTTTGCCAACATGCCTGCCGGCAGCCTCACTCTTTTAGAGCAGGAGAAAAAAATCGAAGCGACGGCGCTTCGCCACGGCGTGGGATATGCCGAACCCGGCACCATTGAAAATAAGGATAAACCCTACCTTTACCTGGAAGAATTCACTGCCGACTCCTTTGACATGCTGGCGGTGAGGCTCGCCGAGGGACGCCTTCCAGAAAACAGTAATGAGCTGTTACTCCCCGAGCATCTGTTATCCACCGGCGGCGCGGCCTACCGTGTAGGCGATACCGTCACGCTGGAAATCGGCGATCGGATAAATGAAGAAGGCGAATCCATCGGCCAGAATATCTCTTATGCCTATACAGAAGGAAAGGAACAGCTCATCAATACGGCCTCCCGAACCTTCACCATCGTCGGCATTTGCATGCGGCCGAAATTTGAGTCCTATGCCGCGCCCGGCTACACGGTAATAACTGTGATGGACACGTCCGCTCTGGCACCGGACGACCGCCTGGCTGCATACATCCGCACCTCCAGCGCACGGGACGGCGTACCTGTGGGACAGGCGCTTTACAAATCCATGAACGACAACGCCGTGGAATACAAATCCGGCGATATCCTCGATTATATGGGTTACGGCGACAACAACAGCCTGAACAGTGTTCTTTACAGTATGGCGGCGATTCTACTGACCCTTATCGCCGTGGGCTCCATATCCCTCATCTATAACGCCTTCGCCATCTCTGTCAGCGAACGCTCCAAGCTGTTCGGCATGCTCTCCGGTGTCGGCGCCAGCGCGCGGCAGATCCGCAATTCCGTCTTCTACGAGGCCGCCATCATCGGCGCAGTAGGGCTGCCCCTGGGAATACTCTCTGGTGTGACCGGCATCGGCGTCACGCTGAAGCTCCTCAGCGGTGTCATCAACGATTCCTTCGGGACCAACAGCTCCGGCGCCGAGGTGGAATTCCGACTGGCAGTTTATCCCCTGGCCATCGTTGCCGCTATCATTGTCGGATTTGTCACGATCCTGATATCCGCGTATATTCCTGCCAGGCGGGCGGCCAAATCCTCCGCTATCGATGCCATGCGGCAAACACAGGATATCCGTCTCAAAGCTCGGGCGGTCCGCACGCCCCGTTTCATCCGGAAAATCTTCGGTATGGAAGGGGATCTCGCATTGAAAAACTTCCGAAGGAACCGCCGCCGGTATCGGGCCACTGTCTTTTCTCTTTTCATCAGTGTGGTTCTTTTCATCTCTGCCAGCGCCTTCACCGAAAACATGAAGGTGGGTACCGAGGCTGTATACACAGATCAGAACTACGATGTGATGATAAGCATGGGACAGCAAACCACAGACGAAGACCTTTCCATTCTGGCGGACGCCGTCTCCCGTCTGGACAGCTGTAAGCAGCTCTCCTCCGTACGCGCTTTTTATGGCTGGACGCCGGTCGACAAGACTTCAGTGCCGCCGGAGGTGTACGCGGCCGAGGATTCCTATACCCCGCTGCTGGACGATGGACGGGTAAAAATCCGCTATATCGCTTACGCCCTAGGCCGGATGGAATTCGAACGATATGCGTCTTCCCTGGGTCTGAATCTAGATGAGTACAGCGATCCGCAGCACCCCAAGGGAATCGTCATCGACTGGAAACGCCTGTATACCGATGGAAAGTATACCGTCTCCGAGTTGTTCACCACCAAACCGTCCTCCTTTGCTTTGAACGAGTTTTCCGCTGACGACGGAGCGGAACCGGCGATAGAACGCATGACAGAAGCCGGCCATTACGCGGATACGGCGCCGTTGGGGCTTCAGAAATACATCCAGGCGGACGGGCTCTTCACCATTATCTACGCCGATTCTGTTTTTGATAGTCTCTTCTCCGGTTTCTCCAAAGAAAGCCGCCAATCCTCTTTTATCAGCGCCACCTCCGATAACGCCGATACCCTGGAGACGGAGGCGCAAAGGCTGATGCGCGGACTGGGCCTTTCAGGCAGCATTCTCAACATCCAGGCTAGACTGCAGCAGAGCAGGAGCCTCATCATGGTTGTGGACGTCTTTTCCTACGGCTTTATCACCCTGATAAGCCTTATCACGGTTGCCAACGTCTTCAATACCATCTCCACCAATATCAATCTCCGCCGCCGGGAGTTCGCTATGCTCAAATCCATCGGCATGACCCCCTCCGGCTTCAACAGGATGATCAATTTTGAGTGTATCTTCTATGGGCTCAAGGCATTGTTGTTCGGTTTGCCGGTCTCCCTCCTCGTCTGCTGGCTGATCAATAAATCCATGGGCGAAGGAGTGGATATGAATCTGCTCATTCCCTGGACCAGCGTCATCATCGCCGTAGTGGCTGTCTTCGCCATCGTCTTTATCACCATGATGTACGCCATGTCCAAGGTGCGCAAGGAAAATATCGTTGACGCCCTGAAAAACGAAAATCTATAACACAGAAAACACAGGAGAAGGGTGCTTATGCCTTTCTCCTGTGTTTTCTGTTTCGTCATGAAGCCGTATACAGCGTCTGCCCCGCCTTTATTGTCCGCATCACCTTAATGGTGCGCAGCGCATCCGGCGGACAGGCCAGCGGGTTCCGGCTGAGAACCACGAAATCGGCAGCCTTACCGGGTCGTATCGAGCCCTTGGCATCTTCTTCAAAATACTGATAGGCGGCGTTGACTGTCACCGCCTTGAGCGCGTTATAAACGGACATCCGCTCCTCTTTCCCCATGGAAACACCGTTCCGGCTCAGACGATTGACCGCACACCACACGGTATCCAGCATGTCCGGCGGCAGAACAGGGGTATCCTGATGAAAGGTAAAGACGACTCCTTCCCGCAGGGCCGTGTGCGCCGGGCTTATTCTGCGGGCCCGTTCACCGCCGAAATTCATCAGATGAACGTCGCCCCAATAGTAGGTATGGGCGACAAAAAAGGAGGCAATCATATCCAGTCGCGCCATTCTGGCCAGCTGATCCGCTCGGACGGTCTGGGCGTGAATCATCACCGGGCGGATAACGGAAGGGCGCCCATTCAGTACCGCCTCATAGGCATCCAACAGCTGCTGAGCCGCCGCATCTCCATTACAGTGAACCAGAATCTGCTTCTTCTCCTCCACCGCCCGCCTCAAATAGGCCTCCACCTCTTCCAGGCGATAAGCGGGATAACCGCAATATCCCTCTTCCCCGCCGCAATAGGGTGTTGACATCCATGCCGTGCGCCCCTGCGGCGACCCATCCAAAATGAGCTTATACCCGCCGATTTTCAGCCTGTTCCGATAGCGGCTGAAGACCGGAGCATCCCGTGACACAAGCTCCGGACAGAGGGCCTCATCCACATAGCACACGGTATCCAGCTTCAGCCGCCCCTTATCGGCCATCTCCTTCAAAAGGACCCACTCTTTTTGCCGGGTCAGACCGTCCTGCACCGTGGTAATGCCATGCTGAAGATAAATATCCTGGGCCATGTCGAGCTGCGCACAGAGCTGTTCCTGTAATGGCTGGGGCACCGCCTCAGCGGAGTGAAGAAAGGCGGCCTCCTCCAAATAACCGTTCGGTTCTTCATCGTCCACTGTCCGCCCGATCCTTCCCCCAGACGGATCCGGACTGTCTGCCGTTATCCCCATGGCCTGCAGGGCGGCGGAGCTGGCCACGCCCATATGCCCCGAGGCGTGGGCTATCAGCACCGGATTGTCCGGCGCTGCGGCATCCAGCAGCGCTTTGTCGGGATGCCGTCCCTCACGGAGAAGATTGTGGTCGTAACCGAAGCCGTTGATCCAGTCTCCAGGCTTCATCTTCCGACTCTCCCGAAACGCCCGGATACGCCGGGCGATTTCCTCAAAGCTATCCGCACCGCTCAGAGAGACGAGTCCCAGGGTCTGAGCGAAAGCGGTGATGTGGCTGTGTGGATCGATAAATCCCGGCAGAAGCGTACCGCCCTGCAAATCAACGATGGCAGCATTGCCCGCTTCCCTCTCCAGCTTTTTCCGGCAGCCGACGGCCACAATCCGTCCGCTTTCTGGTAGTACCGCCTCGGGACGGGGCCCCTCCTCCATCCTGACGATGTCCCCGCCGACATACAGCGTTCTTTCCACAGCCAATTACTCTCCTCCTGTCTATTTCAGGTATGCGCCGTATAAAACGCCTTGAGCGCCTTTTTCTCCTCCTCCGGCAAGTCGTGCCAACGGATGCGCCCTCCAGCGCACACAGCCGGTTATAACAGGCAGAAGCGTCAACAGTCTTTATC
>CAKTXU010000040.1 GCA_934630995.1 uncultured Eubacteriales bacterium | reverse complement strand
CTTTTGTAGCCTTCGGGCGGGTGATTGTTGTGCGGAGATGGAACAGGCGGCGCTCCTCACCATATGAAGCGGCATCTCCCGTTTCCCACAATCCGTTTGTTTTTGTGTATCCGCTACCCGCAGTGTACCCCCAAGACCAAAACAAGGACAAAGGGGGAATCTTGTCGAAAATTAAAAAATTGGGGCTTGCCAAAACAGAGAAAAGGGTGTACTATAGTTGTGCTTCACCGATATATCCGCCCGTGGCGAAGCTGGATATCGCAGTGGTTTCCGATTCCAAAGGCCGGGGGTTCAAATTCTTTGGGTGTATCATACCTGCGGTGAGCAAGTTGCGCATTGCAGGTTCTTTTTTATCTGAGATTATCGGAAGTTTATCCCTTTTATAACCCTTTACAATGTAAAGGACGTCGAATCTCTCTAAGTATTCGGCGTCTTTTGCTATATACATAGGGCGTTTGAGAAGATATTTCACAACAAGATAGGGATGTGAAAGCGTGGCAAACACCGTACTGTCAGTTCAACGAAATGAATTAAAATATATAATGAGCTATTCCGATGCGCTAGCCCTTAAGAAACGGTTGGCATGTGTACTCACAGCTGATACATATTCTCAATCGGGTCCCTACCGGGTAAAAAGCTTGTATTTTGATTCTCTGAATAATCTTGATTATAACGCAAAACTCGCGGGCGAAAATAGTCGAAAAAAAATTCGGCTACGTATTTATGATGAAGATGCATCCGTTATAAAACTCGAATGGAAAGCAAAAGAAGGTTCTTTTCAGCAAAAAAGCAGTTTGACTATATCCAGAGACGATAGTTATGCCCTTATGAAAGGAAATTATCAGGTACTTCTTCAATATAATGTACCGCAAGCCGCACGCTTTTATGCCGCTATGGTGTTGGGCTGCTATGTCCCTGTCGTTTTAATAGAATATAAGCGGGAAGCTTTTATACATGCGCAATATAATACACGTATCACATTTGATACGGAAATTAAATCGTCCGAGCTTTGCTTAGACCTGTTTCAGCGTGATCTTTCTTGGGTCCCCGTTATTGATGGAGTAGTCGTGCTGGAGATAAAGTATAACGAGAAGCTTTTAGGCTTTATTTCGCAAAGCCTAAAAGGATTTCATCTGGTAAATTGTTCCGTAAGTAAGTATTGTATGAATCGATATCTCATGCAAGAGTATATATAGGCGGAGGGGATGTTTCCATGAATAAAACGGATATCTTCAACATGTTTTTTAAGACCAATGAGAGTCTTGGCGGCCGTCGAATGTTAACCCTGTTATGTATTGGCTTACTGATTGGCGCCGTAATATTCATAACCTATCGAATCACATATAACGGGGTCAGCTACAGCGCAAAGTTCAACGTATCTAATATCATCATCCTGTTAATCACGATCGTCATCATGATTATGATTAGCAGTAATATCGTTATCTCCCTGGGGATGGTCGGGGCTTTGTCGATAGTCCGGTTTCGAACAGCTATTAAGGATCCCCGGGATACTGTCTTTATCTTTTGGTCTATTGTTGAAGGACTCAGTGTGGGATCACAAAATATTAAACTTGCTCTGATTTCCACACTGTTTATTGCGTTGGTTATCATTGCCTTCAGCTTCTACTCCAGACTGGGAATAAAATATCTCATCATTGTAAGAGGAGAAACATCCTTAGATGTCGAGGAAATCAATAGCATTTTAAAAAAATACGGAATGCACGCGCGTCTGCGGGCATCCAACGCCTCTTTACAGTCCTGTGAAGCAATATTTGAAATGCTGGTGAGAAAAAAGCTGAAGGCCCAAGCCGTTAAAGAGATACAGGCCATCAAGGGCGTTTGCTCTGTCAATGCATTATTGGAGACAGGTGAAACCGTAGGGTAATGCAAATGACCGGGGGAATATCATGAAAAAAGCTAAATTTTTCTTTATGACGGTTATAGTCATCAGTTTGGCATTCGTGTTGATTGGTTCGTTTCGGCAGGAAACTGTGGATCTCGCCATGATGAATACCTATGTTAAAAATGTCAATCAATATCTTTATTTTTCTGCTGAAGACCCGTTTCAGACACAGTCTTTCGAGCTTTCCATTTACCGAGATAATGCCGTACCTAAAACCGCACCTATATACTATACGCTGGACGGGAATACGCCCACGACTAGTTCCCTGCGGTATACAGGCCCGATTCAAATAGAAAAGCAGGAGGGCTTTTCGGCTGTTGTTGTAAAAGCAATCATAGAATGGAAGGGCGAATGCAGTCCGGCACTTACAAAGACTTATTTTCTGGGCGATAATATAGACCAATTAAAGGGAACTACTCTCATTTCGCTTACTTCAGATGAAGATGGGCTGTACGACTATGACCGCGGGATACTTGTGTATGGTCGTCCTTACGATGAATTTCTAAAAACCGGCGATGTAGAAAACACTCCATCCTGGCGGATCCCGGCTAATTTTAAATTGCTAAGAGGCCGGGAGAACGAACGGAACGTATGTGTTGAACTGTTTCAAGACGGCTTTCTTTTTAGCAATCAACAGGCCGGCTTATCCGTATCAGGAGGGGCGTCCTCCTATTATGATCAAAAATCATTAAAACTTATTGCCCGAAAAGCATATGATTCAACGTTTTCAAAATTTGCTTATCCTATTTTCGACTCGAGTTATTCCTCGTATTCTCCGACCTCTCAACTGAATATTTTTGCTAAGCTGATTCTGAAAAATGGGGGACAGGAACGAAATCAGTCATTTATTCGATTAAATATTGCCAATCGCTTTGCGAATCTTTGCGGGTTAGTTGGTAGTGTTCCCACAAAACCAGTGATAGTCTTCCTCAATGGTGATTATTACAGCATCGCGCAGTTGCAACCGTCCTATTCCAACTATTATTTAGCAAATACGTAGAATGTTGAGGAAGAATCTATTAGGATATATGAATACAGCGATTGGACTGCATTGGGAACCGCCGGTGTTACTAATCTCATGAAGCAGGATCTCAGCGTTACTGAAAATCGCTACAAACTCGAACAGCTGGTGGATATAGATACGCTCCTATTGTATTACGCTTTTGAGATGTATGCAAATAATGCGGATTGGCCGGGTAACAATGTAAAATTCTGGAGATCCGTTGGGAGCGACAATATCGATAACGTCTATGCCGATCACCGTCTTAGGCCTTTGGTATTTGACCTGGATGCGGCCTTCCGCTCCGATAAAACAGAGGCCTTTGTCAGACTATTAGATCCTGACAGTACAGAAGAAGCATTGTTGCCCTTATTGCTATCCTGTGAAGACTACCGCATCAAATTTGTCAATTTCTGCAACGATTTCATGTCCGGCCCTTTCCGTTCGGATACAGCATTATCTGTTGTCGAAAGTGAAAATCAAGCGGTGAGAGACTACGAACTCAATCCTTTGTTGGGCGCATCCGTTCAAGAGTCGCTCAATAAATCAAGGGAAGACAACGTTGAGGAGATCCGGTCATTTATCATCAATCGAGAGTCATCCGTCAGGTCATATTTGGCTAAATATCTTGGATGTAGCAAGCCATATGTCGTTAAGATAGAAGCCCCAAAAGAAGGAGCCTCCATTCATTGGGGTATATTATCTCTGCAGGCAGGAGACGCTTCTTTCCAGGGGACCTATTATAAAGATGCTCCTATTACAATTTCAGCCGATATATTTCCTGGATTTGAATTTGACGGCTGGATGGTTAATGGCAAAAAATTAACGCAACCTGTAATAACAATTTCAGCCGACATGATTCAAGGGGACAATGTAAAAATCGAATTACAGGTTCATCCCGCCGATAATAGCCGTGGCGTTCAAATAAATGAGATTAAGGCTAAGGGCGGTTCCGACTGGGTTGAACTATTCAATCCATCTCAGCAAGCCGTTTCATTAAAAGATTTCTATCTATCAGATGATGAAAGCAATCTGAAAAAATATGCTTTGCCCGAACTCACGTTGGAAGGAAACGCATATCTTCTACTAAATGGTAAAAATAATCAGGCTCTGTTTCAATACGGATTGAATTTCAGTCTAAGCCAGGGGGAGACATTATTTCTCTCTGATAAATATGGGACGATCTTGGAACGATTGAATATTCCTAAAATGCAAGAGCATGAAAGCTACGGTCGGCTCAATCAAGGAAATCAATTCGTATTCTTTCGGACCCCAACACCGGCGGCTCAAAATTAGTCCCTGTGATACGGCAACATTATGGCTTTAAATCTTAAAAAAGAAACGTCTCCGCAGTATAATTTTTTACATATCCCTTATGTCATTGTAGTAACTTAACCCTCGGCAAAGCCCAGGGCTTGGATAGCCCTGGAAGGGCATGATACCGGACAACGCCCCTCAATGGGCCACGAATGGGCCGGCAAACTGCATTGCTGACTCATGGTGGCCCGTTGAGGGGCGTTCCTTATGCCTTATATTCTCCCTGCTTTGCCGGCTGATGTCATCGTGCTATCACAAGACAACACAAAAGGAGAGGGCAGGCCACACCATTTTGGTGTCCCTGCCCTCCTTCTTTTCAGGGATGCATTACAGCCCCCAATTATGCTGTATTTACCGCTGCTCTTCCCGGAAGGCCAGGGCCGTGTCGTAAATCGCCAGTATCTTCTCAGGCGGCACATTGGCCTGGATATTGTGCACCTGATTGAAAACGAAGCCGCTGCCCTCGGAGAAAATCCCGATGAGCTCCCGAACCTCCCGGCGGATATCCTCTACACTGCCGTTGAGAACCGTGCCCTGCATGTTGGCGCCGCCGCCCCAAAAGACAATATCCTTGCCGAAACTCTCCTTGAGGGCGCGGGGCTCCATACCCGCGGCGGAAATCTGGACGGGGTTGAGGATTTCCACCCCGGCTTCTATCAGATCCGGAATCAGCGGGAATATCGCGCCGCAGGAATGGAGGAACACCTTTACCTCCGGATATTGCCGCCGGACATACTGATACTGCCGCTGCTGGTAAGGCTTGATCAGCTCCCGGTAGGTTTTCAGGGAAATGAGGGGCGCCTCCTGGGTTCCCAAGTCGTCCCCGAACTGAATCACCTGTATGTATTTCCCGATACGGCCAAGAATCTTCTCCAAATCCGTCATGTACATGGCGGTGAGCTTTTCCAAGAAATGGTGCACCAGCTCCGGCTCGGTCAGCAGGAACTCGAAAAATTTTTCAAACCCGAACCACGACTCCCCCGCCTCCAGAATATTGCCGCCGAAGGCGAACAGCAGGGCTTTGTCGGTGGTTTCATAGAGGGTTCTGGCCTCTTCCTCCAGAAAATCCAGCTCTTCGTCGGTCACGGTGGGAAACGCCGCCGCATCCACGTCCGCGATGGTTTCCGCCTCCGCCAGCGGCGCGGTCAGGGTGTCGAAATACAGGCCGGTGGCGGGCATCCTGGCAAAAGGCGCGCCGGCGGCGTCCCGCAGGATCCAGCCGCCGTCCTCCATCGGCTCGGGAGAATACCCGGCGGGCACCCGGCAGGTGACGCCCTGGGGGATGGTGACGGTTTTCCATTCCTTGATGGGCAGGCCGAAGGAGGGGCACAGACGGTGCACCTGCACGACGTCGCCTCCCATGCGGGCCGCCACCGCCGGTTCCGGCTCGGCCAGCTGCTGATAGACATCGTAGAGCTTGGGGATTCCCTCGGTGAAACCCAGATACCGCTTGAGCTTATCGTAGGCGACGATGCTGATGCCGGTGGAGCGCATCGCGCCGAAATCGATGGGCAAAACGTCGGTGGGGCGGTGGTTGGTGGCGGCTATAATCCGTTCGCGGGGCGTCATAGTGTTACCTCCATATTGATGAACTATTACTATTGTATAGAAAACCATCCGCAAAAGCAAGCCGGCCGCCGGAAATCTGAAAAATAGTTTATCCGCTGTCCGGCCGCCTATCGGATATTAACCGGATTTTTCCGCCAAGCCTCCTCTTATCCGCCCTTGACACAAAAAACGAGGCGTGCTATACTGGAGAAAATCGTGCACGTGCACATTTTGAGGAGGGATACACCGGTGAGCATCACATCCAAGGAACTGGCGGCGCTGGCCGGGGTGTCCCGGGGCACAGTGGACAGGGCGCTCAATCACCGGGGCGGGGTCAAGCCCGCCGTGCAGCAGCGGATCGAGTCCCTGGCCCGGGAGCACGGCTACCGCCCCAACCGGGCGGGCCGGGCGCTGGTGATGCGGGAACCTCTCAGGGTATCCATTCTCCTCAACGCCGCGGGCAACCCCTTCTTCGATGAGGTGCGTCGGGGACTGGAGGCGGGCGTGGCGGCCTATTCCGATTTTGCCGTTGAGCTGAACCGGCGGGAGGCCAAGGGCTATTCTCTGGACACCCAGCTTTCCCAGCTCGACGAGGCAGCCGCCGCCGGCGCCGCGGGAATCATCCTCACCCCGCTGAACCATCCGGAGGTGGCGGACCGGCTGGAAGCCCTGGAGCGAAAGGGCTGCCGGGTGGTCACCCTCAATACCGATGTGGAGGGCTGTTCCCGGCTGGCCCATGTGGGCTGCGATTATTTGGGAAGCGGTCACGCCGCCGCCCAGATGCTGGGCCTGCTTTCCCGGGGAGAGTGCCGCGTGCTTATCGTGACCGGCTCCCCCCGGGTTCTGGGCCACAACCAGCGGATTGCCGGCTTTTCCCAGGTGCTGCGGGAGGATTTTCCCGGCATCATGGTGGCCGGTGTGGTGGAAAACGATGACGACGATGTGGAATCCCATCGGCAGGTACGCCGCGCTTTGGAAGCGGATACGTCTATCGACGCCCTCTACTTCTGCGCGGGAGGGGTGCCGGGCGGGGTACGGGCCGCGCTGGAGCGGGGCGGCCCCAAGCCACTGATCATCACCTGCGACACCCCGCCGGATACCCGCCGCCTCATCCGCGACGGACTGGTGGAGGCCACCATCGGCCAGCAGCCCTTCTGGCAGGGCCAAACGGCCATGCATACCCTGCTCGACGCCCTGCTCTTTCAAAAGGAGCCGGAAACCCGCTGTCTGTATTCGCAGAACGAGGTGCGGATACGCTATACCCTTTAACCCGCTCCTCATTCATTTCGCCTCAGAACGTGCACGTGCACGAATTGATAGGAGGTTTTTTTATGCAACGCAAGGAATATTTTCCCTCGGTACCCGTCATCCGCTATGAGGGTCCCCAGTCCCTCAACCCGCTGGCCTTCCGCTATTACAATCCCGGCGAAATCGTGGCGGGGAAAACCATGCGGGAGCAGCTCAAATTCGCCATGGCTTATTGGCATACCCTCTGTGCCGACGGCACCGACATGTTCGGCCGTGGCACCTTCGTCAAGTCCTTTGGGGAATCCGACCCGATGGCAATTGCCCGGGCCCGGGCAATTGCCGGCTTTGAAATGATGGAAAAGCTGTCCGTCGACTATTTCTGCTTCCATGACCGGGATATCGCTCCCGAGGCCGAAACGCTGTCCGGGACCAACGCCCGGCTGGACGAAATCGCCTCTCTGCTGGAGGAGCTGATGGCGGAAACCGGCAAAAAGCTGCTGTGGGGCACCGCCAACTGCTTCAATCATCCCCGGTATATGCACGGGGCCGGCACCTCCCCCTCCGCGGATGTCTTTGCCTTCGCCGCCGCCCAAATCAAAAAAGCGGTGGAAATCACCACCCGCCTGCACGGCGACGGCTATGTTTTCTGGGGCGGCCGGGAGGGCTATGAAACCCTTCTCAATACCGATATGGCGCTGGAGCAGGACAATATGGCCCGGCTGATGCGGCTGACCGTGGATTACGCCCGCCGCATCGGCTTCACCGGCGATTTTTACATCGAGCCCAAACCCAAGGAGCCCACCAAGCACCAATATGACTTCGACGCCTCCACCGTCCTGGCCTTCCTGCGCAAATATGGGCTGGACAGGGATTTCAAGCTGAACATCGAAGCCAACCACGCCACCCTGGCCCAGCACACCTTCCAGCATGAGCTGGCCGTCGCCCGGATAAACGGAGCCTTCGGCTCCATCGACGCCAACCAGGGGGATTTGCTTTTGGGGTGGGATACCGACCAGTTCCCCACCAACGTCTATGAAACCACCGCCTGCATGCTGGAGGTGCTGCGCGCCGGCGGCTTCACCAAGGGCGGCCTCAATTTCGACGCCAAGACCCGCCGCGGCTCCTTTACCCCGGAGGATCTCTTCCACGCCTATATCGCCGGGATGGACGCCTTTGCCCTGGGCCTGCGCCTGGCCGATCGCGTCCGGGAGGACGGGCGGATCGACGAATTTGTCCGCCATCGCTACAGCAGCTATCAGACCGGCATCGGCGCGGATATCGTCGCCGGACGGGCCACCATGGAGCAGCTGGAGGCCTATGCGCTGGAAAAGGGCGAGGTTCTGGACAGCGTGGAAAGCGGCCGCCAGGAATACCTGGAAAGCATTTTGAACGCCGTAATGTTCGGGTAAGGAGGAAATTCCATGACAAGAGAAACCGCGCGCCGTCGCGCCGCCGCCTTGGTGGCGGAGATGACCGCCGAGGAAAAGGCCTCCCAGCTTTTGTTCGACGCCCCCCCTATCGAGCGCCTGGGCATCCGGCGGTATAACTGGTGGAATGAGGCCCTCCACGGGGTGGCCCGGGCGGGTTTGGCCACCGTGTTCCCCCAGGCCATCGCCATGGCGGCTTCCTTTGATCCCGCCCTGCTGGGCCGGGTGGCCCAGGCCATTGCCCTGGAGGGGCGGGCCAAAACCAACGCCGCCCGCGCCGAGGACGACCGGGGCATTTACAAGGGGCTCACCTTCTGGTCCCCCAATATCAATATCTTCCGTGATCCCCGCTGGGGCCGGGGCCACGAAACCTATGGCGAGGATCCCTGCCTGACCGCCCTGCTGGGCGCCGCCTTTGTCCGCGGCCTCCAGGGAGATGGGGAATTTATGACCGCCGCGGCCTGTGCCAAGCATTACGCCGTCCACAGCGGCCCGGAAGCCCTCCGCCACGAATTCGACGCCTGCGTGGACGACCAGGATTTATATGAGACGTATCTCCCCGCCTTCGAATGGCTGGTGAAAGAGGCGGGCGTGGAGAGCGTCATGGGCGCCTACAACCGGGTGGGCGGCGAGCCCTGCTGCGGCAGCCGGCGGCTCCTGAAGGAGATACTCCGGGGCCGGTGGGGCTTCCAGGGCCACGTTGTATCCGACTGCGGCGCCATCGGGGATTTCCATCTGCACCACGGCGTCACCGGCACCGCCGCCGATTCGGCGGCCCTGGCCCTGAAAAACGGCTGCGACCTCAACTGCGGGAACATGTTCGGCTACCTCCTCCAGGCACTGGCCCAGGGGCTCATCACCGAAGACGATTTGGCCGAGGCCGCCACCCGCCTGCTGACCACCCGCATCCTGCTGGGCGAATTTGAGGAAACCGATCCCTTCGCCGGCGTCGGCTTCGACGCGGTGGATTGCCCGGAGCACAGGGCGCTCAACCTGGCCATGGCCCGGGAAGCCATGGTGCTTCTCAAAAACGAAGGCGGCTTCCTGCCCCTGTCCCCGGAAAAGCTCCGCACCGTGGCCGTTATCGGCCCCAACGCCATGTCCAGGGCGGCCCTGGAGGGCAACTACTGCGGCACGGCGGGAGAATATATCACAGTGGCGGACGGCCTGCGGCGCGCCCTGCCCGACGCCCGGCTGTATTATTCCGAGGGCTGTTCCCTCTATAAAGACAAGGTGGAATCCCTGGCCCTGCCGGACGACCGCCTGTCCGAAGCGGCCGCCCTGGCGAAGCTGGCCGACGTGACCGTGCTGTGCGTGGGCCTGGATCCCTCTATCGAGGGGGAGGAGGGCGACGCCTCCAATGAATACGCGGCCGGGGACAAGCGGGATATCCGCCTCCCCCTCTCCCAGCAGCGTCTGGTCAAGGCGGTATGCGCCGCGTCGGACAATGTCGTCATCGTCCTGCTGGCGGGAAGCTCCCTGGATTTGGGCGAGGACGCCGCC
>CAKTXU010000039.1 GCA_934630995.1 uncultured Eubacteriales bacterium | reverse complement strand
ATGTCACCCATTGGTGCGCCCGTTATCCGGACGCCCGCACCCCCTGGATGCTGGATCAGGGCCACACCACCTTTGCCTGGAACCGGCTGCTGGAAAAGGGGCTGGACGGCCTGCGGACGGAAAGCGAAGCGGCCCTGCATGAAGCCGAGGCCGCCGGTTCCCCCAGGGAAATCCGGGACTTCCTGGCGTGCAAGGCCGATGTCTACGCCGCTTTGACGCTGTATATCCGCCGGTACGGCGAGGCTGCCGCCGCCCGGGGGCTGGCCCGCCCCGCCGCCCTGTGCGCGGAGGTGGCCGGCCCCGCCCCCGCCACCTTCGGCGGCGCCCTGCAGCTTCTCCTGCTCATCGGCAACTTCTATTCGGCTTACACCACCATCGTCGGCGCGCTGGGCTACGGCCGGATGGATCAGCTCCTCCTGCCCTTCTACCGGCGGGATAGGGAGGCGGGCCGCCTGACCGACCGGGAGGCCGGGGAGCTGTTCCAGGATTTCATCTATAAAAACAACCTCATCCTGGGCCGGGGGGAGCACCAGATGGGCACGGCGGATTCCACCACCGGCTGGCTGCGCAACCCCACCTTCGATTCCCCTCAATATGTGATGCTCGGCGGCGTCTGCCGGGACGGCGTCTATCGGCCCAATCCGCTGACCGGCCTGTTCCTGTCCTGCATCCATCCCAAGCTGAAAAATCCCGTCTTTGTCTACCGGCGCACCGACCGGGATGAACCGGCCCACTGGGACAGGGTCTGCCGCCTGCTGCGGGACAACGCCTCGGTGCTGGTCTACAACGACGCCACCTGCATCCCCGCCCAGCGGTACGCCGGCGTCCCGGCGGAGGACGCGGCGGATTATACCGTCCACGCCTGCAACTGGCCGGACATTCCCGGGAAATATCACATCCTCGCCAACCTGGAATCCAACCCTGTGGGCCGGATCCTCGGCCTGCTGAACAGCGGAGAGTCCTTTCCCGACATGGACGCCTTTTATCAGGCCCTGGGCGAGGGTCTGCGCCGCGACGCCCGGGACACCTTCGGCTGGGTGCGGAAGCTGCTGGATGCGGACCCCCTGCCCGGGAGCCTGACCATGACCGAATGCTTTATGGAGGGCGGCGCCTCCCGCCCCCGGTCCATGCGGGACGGCGGCATCCCCTATCCGGCGGTCTACCACCTTCCCCTGAATATCGGCACGGCGGCGGATATCCTCTCCGCCATTGACGATGTGGTGTATACGCGTCATATCTGCACTTTGCCGGAGCTGGCGGCCGCCGCCCGGACGGATTTCCAGGGCTGTGAGACGCTGTGGCGGCAGTGCCGGGAGGCGCCGAAATACGGCGTAGACGACGACCGGGCGGATAAGCACGCCGTCCGGCTGATGGAGCTGTTCACCGGGGTGGTGCATGAAGAGAGCTACCGGGATGGAAAACAGGATATTTTCGTCCTGAATACCACCATCACCGACATGTGGCACGTGGGGCGGGGCGCCCAGACGCCCGCCACCCCGGACGGCCGCCGGGCGGGCGCGCCCCTGAGCGAAAACCTCTCCCCCTCCGGCGGCGTATCCTCCCCCGGGGTGACCGCGCTGCTCAACTCGGTATCCAAGCTCCCCCTGGACCGCATCTGCGCCGGCGCCTTCAACCTGCGGCTGCGGGAGGACTGCGTGCGGGGTGAGGAAGGGATCGAGCGGCTGAAAACCCTTCTGGACGTGTATTTCCAGCGGGGCGGGATGCAGGTGCAGCTCAGCGTGGCCGACACACAGGAGCTGCGGCAGGCCCAGCGGGAACCGGAAAAATACCCCGATTTGATGGTGCGGATCACCGGTTACAGCGCCGTGTTCGTGGACATGTGCCCCGCCGCCCAGGAGGAAATCATCCGGCGGGAGGAGCTGGGATAAGCCTATACTCCCCCAAGGACTTACGGAAAGGCAAGCGCTGCCTTTTCCGTAAGTCCTTTTTTCGTACCCGAAGAAATGATAAGAGGTGACAAATTAATGTTATTAAAAGAGCCGCGGCGGCCAGGTATAATGAAACTATCAAAAAAGGTTGCCTTAGCCGGGAAAGGGTTGAAGAACTTGAATAAATTTTACCGAGCGCTGTCCCTGCTGGCGATCACCGGCGTCCTGTCCCTGCCGGCGGCGGGAGGGCCGTTCTCCGCGGGGGCGCAGACTGCCGGGGAAGAAGGGCTCATTCAATTTGTCCGGGAAACGGCCTATTCCGCCTACTACGACGCGTATCGGGAGAAGCCCCGCCCGGCGGACGGCCTACTGCTGGATGCGGACAGCCTCACCGCCTCGGAGGGGATGACCCTGCTCGACGCCCATGAGGGGCGGGAGAGGGTATTGTCCTTTTCCTCTGCCGGCGGCTGGGCGGAATTCACCGCCGACGTCCCCGAGGGCGTCTATCACCTGGAGCTGCAGTACATCGCGGCCGAAGGCAATCATACCGACCTGGAAATCGCCCTGATGATCGACGGCGGCTATCCCTTTGACGACGCCCAGGTCATCTCCCTCACCCGTTTGTGGCGGGATGAAACGGGCATCACCCAGGACGAGGACGGCAACGACATCCTCCCCAATCAGGTGGAAACCCGCGCGTGGCTGGCCGAGCAGGTCTTCAACCGCCAGGGCTTCTACGACGAGCCCTACATATTCTATTTCCCCGGCGGCCGCCACACGATCCGGGTTTCCAGTCCCCAGGACAACGTCCTGATCGCCGGCCTGCGCCTCTGCAACGATCCGCAGGCGGGGTCCTACGAGGAGTACCGGCAGGAGCACGAGGGCGCCTCCCCGGGCAAGGGAAACACCTACGAGGCGGAGAAAACCAGCCTCAAATCCCATTCCACCCTCTACCCCACCATCGACCGCACCAGCGCCCTGACCAGCCCCGCCGATCCGGTCAAGCTGAAATACAACACCATCGGCCAGTCCAACTTCTCCTCCCAGGGACAGTGGATCGAATGGACGGTGGACGTGGAGGAAACGGGGCTTTACACCCTCTCCTTCCGGGCGCGTCAGAACATCACCCGGGGCATCACCTCCCGGCGGAAAATCACCATCGACGGCAAGACCCCCTTCCGGGAGCTGGACGGCATCGAATTCCCCTACCGCTCCGGCTTCTACTATAAAACCCTGGGCGACGACGCCCCCTACGCCATTTATCTGGAGAAAGGGACCCGCACCATCCGCATGGAGGTGGCCGCCCCTCAAGTGTCCCCGGCCATGCGCGCGGTCAACGACGCGGTGTTCGAGCTCAACACCCTGTACCGCCAGCTGATGATGATCGTGGGACCCAATCCCGACACCTTCCGGGATTATTACGTGGAAAAGGAAATCCCCGACCTTCTGGAGCGGATGCAGCGCCTGTCGGCGCTGCTCAAGGCGCAGAAGGCCTATCTCGACGAGCTGGCGGGCAGCAGCTCCGCCAGCGCCGGCGATATCCTGCAGATGGCCGTCATGCTGGACAGCATGATCGAAAAGCCTGAAACCATCCCCTTCCGGATGACCGCCTTCCAGACCAATATCAGCAGCGTGTCGGCCTGGATATCCTCCGTGTCCGCCCAGCCCCTGGAGCTGGACACCCTTGTCCTCACCCCGGCCGGAGAGCTGCCCGGCAAGGCGGAGGCCTCCTTCCTCACCAACTTCTTCTTCGGCGTACGCGCGGTCATCGGCTCCTTCTTCGAGGATTACAGCTCCCTGGGCGGCGGCTCCCGGGAGGGCAGCATCAACGTGTGGGTGGGACTCGGCCGGGATCAGGCCCAGGTCATCAAGCAGATGACCGATTCCTATTTCACCCCCGCCACCGGCATCCGCGTCAACCTTTCCCTGGTCCAGGGCTCGGTGCTGGAGGCTACCCTGGCGGGCAAGGGCCCGGACGTGTCCCTCTTCGTGGGGGACGGCCTGCCCATGAATCTGGCGGCCCGGGGCGCCTTGACGGGGCTGAGCCAATACGAGCCCCTCTCGGAGGCCGCCAAGTCCTTCAACGACGGCGCCATGACCCCCTATATCTTTGGTAACGAGTATTACGGCCTGCCCCTGACCCAGTCCTTCCCGGTGATGTTCTACCGCAAGGACGTTCTCAGCGAGCTGGGCATCGAAAGGCTTCCTCAGACCTGGGAGGATTTCTACGAAATCCTTCCCAAGCTCCAGCGGGCCAACCTGACGGTGGGCATGGGCGACACCAACGTCATGCAGTACGGGGTCAGCCAATCCCCCAACTTCGGCTTTGTTTTCCCCTCTCTGGTCTTCCAGCGCGGCGGGGGCTTCTACAAGGAGGACTTGAGCGCCACCCGCTTCGACGAGGAGGTGGTCATCCAGGCCTTCTGCGACTGGACGGAACTGTACACCCAGTATTCCCTGCTGCTGGAATACGACATGTTCAACCGGTTCCGCACCGGCGAAATGCCCATCGCCTTCGCCGCCTACACCACCTATAACCAGATCGCCTTCGCCGCGCCGGAAATCAAAGGGCTGTGGGGCATCGCCCCGGTTCCCGGCACCCTGGACGAGGAGGGGAATCTCCGCCGCGAGGTGGCGGCCTCGGGCAGCTCGGGCGCCATCGTCTTCAAGAACGCGAAGAACCCCCAGGCCTGCCATGACTATATCAAGTGGCTGACCTCCGACGAGATGCAGGTCCTGTACGGCCGCACCATCGAAGCCCTGATGGGTCCGGCGGCCCGATACGACACCGCCAACAAAAACGCCCTGGAGGAACTGCCCTGGTCGGTTTCGGAGCTGCAGATCCTCTCCGGGCAGCGGGCCAATGTGCAGGAGGTTCCGGTCATCCCCGCCACCTATTACGTGAACCGGGAGGTCACCAACGCCTTCCGCCGGGTGGTGCTCAAGGTGCAGAACCCGCGGGAGACCCTGATCCTCTTCAACCGCAGCATCAACAAGGAAATCAAACGTAAGAATGAAGAGCTGCAGCGGCTGCAGCTCGATTGAAAAGGAGGGCGCACATGAGCCGGGAAACACCCCGTCAAAGGAAACGGCTGGGGCGGGAGATCGCGAAAAACCGGGACAAATATCTCCTGCTGGCTCCCTTCTTCCTTCTCTTTACCGTTTTCACCCTGATTCCGGTACTGATCTCCATTCCCATCAGCTTCACGGAATTCAACATGGTCCAGATGCCCCACTGGGTGGGCTGGGACAATTTCGCCCGCCTGTTTGTGGACGACGACGTTTTTCTCATCGCGGTGAAAAATACCATCATCTTCGCCTTCCTCACCGGACCGATCAGCTACTTTGCCTGCCTTTTCTTCGCCTGGCTCATCAACGACCTGTCCCGGGGGCTGCGCACCGTCATGACCTTCGTCTTCTACGCCCCCTCCCTGTGCGGCAACGTCTATTTCATCTGGCAGTTCATCTTCAGCGGCGACTCCTACGGCTTGATAAACGGCCTGCTGATGAAGCTCGGCGTGATCAACGATCCCATCCTGTGGCTCAAGAGCACCAGCACCGCCCTGACGGTGGTCATCATCGTCCAGCTCTGGCTGAGCCTGGGTGCGGGCTTCCTCTCCTTCATCGCCGGTCTCCAGGGGATCGATACCAGCCTCTATGAGGCGGGAGCCATCGACGGCATCCGCAACCGCTTCCAGGAGCTCCTCTACATCACCCTGCCCTCCATGGGGCCGCAGCTTCTCTTCGGCGCGGTGATGCAAATCGGCTCCTCCTTCGCCGCCGGCGGCGTGGCCGTGGCCCTGACCGGCTTCCCCAGCACCGAAAACGTCACCACCACCATTGTCACCCACGCCATGGACTACGGCACCATCCGCTACGAGATGGGCTACGCGGCGGCGATTTCCCTCGTGCTGTTCGTGGTCATGATCCTGACCAACGCCTTCATCCGGACCATTCTGAAAAAGGTGGCCTCCGATGTCTGATACGTCCCGCGCAGCCAACCAGTCTGGAGGGAGTTTTTTGAAAGTGAAACATCTCGGAAGACGGAAGGTCAACCGCTCCCTGGGCGGCAACCTCGTTCTGTTCCTGTTTCTGTTTTTGATGGGCTGCTTCATGATCCTGCCCTTCGTCTATTCGGTGCTCCAGTCCGTCAAGCCGGTGGAAGAGATTTTCGTGTTTCCGCCCCGGTTTTTCGTGCGGCGGCCCACCGTGGACAACTATACCCAGCTTTTCCGGCTGGCCAACAGCCTGTGGGTGCCCTTCGGGCGCTACCTGCTCAACAGCGTCCTGATTTCCGTGGCGGTGACCTCCCTGCACGTGCTGGTTTCCTCCATGGCCGGGTTCGCCCTGGCGAAATACCGGTTTCCCCTGTCCCGGGCGCTGTTTGAAATCGTCGTGGTGGCCCTGCTCTTCACCGGCGACGTCATCAACGTCATGCGCTACCTGGTGCTGGCGAAACTCCACATCATCGACACCGTCTGGGCCCTGCTGCTGCCCTCCATCGCCGCTCCCCTGGGGCTGTTCTTAATGACCCAGTTCATGAAAAAGCTCCCCACCTCCCTGCTGGAGGCGGCGGAGATCGACGGGGCCAGCACCTACCGTATCCTCCTCCATGTGGTGATGCCCAACGTCAAGCCCGCCTGGCTGACCCTCATCATCTTCTGCTTCCAGAATGTCTGGAACATGACGGGGGGCAATTACATCTATTCCGAACAGCTCAAGCTCCTGCCCACCGTCCTGAACCAGGTGTCCTCAGGCGGTATCGCCCGGGCGGGGGTGGGCGCGGCCGCGGCGGTCATCCTGATGGCGGTGCCCATCGTGCTGTTTCTCTTCGCCCAGGGCAGCATCATGGAAACCATGGCGGAATCCGGCATAAAGGAGTGAGGAGGACTATGCTGATACAATCGAAACGCCCCTTTTTCCGGCGGGCACTTCCCCTGCTGGCCGCGCTGCTGACGGCAGGCGCTTCCCTCCCCGCCGCCGCCGAAAGCTTCAAAACCTACAGCTACAATTCCTGGGACGAGCCGGTGGAAACCCCCGACGCCTATGTGTTCGAGAGGGCCGTAACCGGCGAATCCCTGGGCACCGCCCGGCTGGGCGGCCCCACCGACTGCTTCGTCTCCGCCCAGGGGGAGGTCTATATCCTCGATCCTCCCACCAACCGTATCGTGGTGCTGAACCGGGATCTGACCCTGAGCCGGGAGATAACCGCCTTCACCAGGGACGGAGAGCCCTCCCCTCTCAAGGAGGCCTCCGGCCTGTTTGTGGCGGAGGACGGCGCCATTCTCATCGCGGACAAGGGGAACAGCCGGGTCATCCGCTGCACCCAGCAGGGGGAAATCCTGCGGGAATACGGCCAGCCCGATTCCGCCCTTTATCCCGCGGACGTCTCCTTCCTCCCCTCCAAGGTGCTGATGGACACCGTGGGCAACGTCTACATCCTGGTGGAGGGCCTCTACTACGGCGCCGTCATCTACGACGCCGACGGCGGCTTTCAGGGCTTTTACGGCAGCAACCGGGTGAAAATCACCGCCCAGGTGCTGGCCGATTATGTGTGGAAGAAAATCATGACCGGCGCCCAAAAGGAACAACTGGCCCGGTATATCCCCGTCAGCTACACCAACATGGCCATCGACGGCAAAAATTTCATCTACACCTGCACCGGTGAAGAGGTGCGCAAGCTTAACCCCGGCGGCAAGGATGTCCTGCGCGCCAAGCCTACGGTATTCTTCGGGGATGTCTCCGTCATCTATGAGCAGGGCAAGCCGGTCAAAACCGTCATTGCCGACATCGATGTGGAGGACGGCGGCATCATCAACGTCCTGGACGCCACCAGGGGCCGGATCTTCCAGTACGACGCCGAGGCCAATCTGCTCTATGCCTTCGGCGGCATCGGCGGGCAGGACGGCACCTTCCGCACCCCCGCCGCCATCGCCTCTCTGGACGGCCGCCTGCTGGTACTGGACACCAAAAAAGCCGGTCTTACCGTCTTTACCCCCACCCCCTTCGGGGAAACGGTCCGCCGGGCCGTCGCCCTCCATACAGCCGGTAAATTCGACGAGGCCATGGAACCCTGGCAAGAGGTGCTGCGGGCCGACGCCAACTACGATATGGCCTATGTGGGCATCGGCAAGGCCCTGTACAACCTGGGGGAGTTCGGCGAGGCCATGGACTGCTTCCGGTCAGGCGGCGACCGCTACAATTATTCCATCGCCAAGCGGGAATACCGGCGGGAGGCGCTGGGGCAAAACTTCGGCCTTCTCGCCACCGGCGTCCTCCTCCTCTGCGTCCTCATCGTCCTGCTGATAAAACGGAAATCTGTGGCGGCACTTTTCCGCCGCCTGCGCCGCCGTAACGGAAAGGAGGGGGCTTGACCGTGATGTTCCGCTATCTGTACCGCCTTCCCCTCCACCCGGTGGATTCCCTGACCCGCCTCAAGGAGAAGCGGGACGAGGCCTGGACCGCGCCGGCCCTCCTTGCGATGCTGCTGCTTCTGCTGTCCAGCATCATCGAGTTCCAGTACACCGACTTCGCCTTCAACATGAACCGGGTGGATCAGCTCAATCTCTGGCTGATGCTCTTTAAGACGGTGGGCCTGCTGCTCCTCTGGGTGCTGTCCAACTGGGCCTTCTGCACCCTGTTCGACGGGGAGGGGACCCTGAAGCAGATTTTCTGCCTGTCCTGCTTCGCCCTGCTGCCCTACGCCGCCGCCCTGCTGCTCAAAACAGGCCTCTCGATTTTCCTGACGGACGAGGAAGGGGTCTTCCTGACCTGGCTCCTCCTGTTCGGGGAGGTCTACAGCGGTGTGCTGATGCTGGCGGGACTGCACATCGTCCACGGCTTCACAATGGGCAAGACCATTCTCACCGTGATTTTCACCCTGCTGGGCATGCTCATCGTCCTGTTTATCATGACCCTGCTGTTCAGCCTGCTGCAGCAGTTCCTCTCCTTCTTTATGACCATCTTTTCCGAATTGTCGCTGATGATTGGGGGATAGCCGGATGCAACGAAGACCCGTGAAAAAATTCATCGCCTTCCTGCTGCCCGCCGCGCTGGCGGCTGCCCTTCTCTGCGGCGCCGCCGTCCCCTCCGCGGCGGATGGAGCCGCCGGAGAGAACGCCGCGAAGAGCGCCGCCCCGGCCGTCGCCTATACCGGCACGGTGGAGAACGACCGCTATTCCCTGGCCTGCGATAAGGAGTCCGGCAACATCCGGCTCACCGACAAGGCGACAGGCCGCACCTATGAAGGCGTCCCCGAAGGCGGGGAAGAGGATCCCGTGGCCAAGGGGCCCTTCAAGATGGTCCTCAATTCCCAGCTGGTCATCCGCGGCATCAACATCCTGACCAACCAGCTGGCCGACATCACCACCTACGCCTCCTGCGTCAAGAAAAACACCGTGACCGTAGAGCAGCTTGCCGACGGCTTCCGGGTCATCTACCGCTTCGAAACGGAAAAGCTCACCGTGCCGGTCTATTTCCGGCTGGACGGCGGCAGCTTCCGGGTCAGCGTCCCCGCCGCGGAGATCACGGAGGGGGAAAAATACTGGATAAAGGATCTGGAGATCCTCCCCTATTTCGCCGCCGGCGGAACGGAGGACGAGGGCTTTATCCTTATCCCCGACGGCAGCGGCGCGGTGATCTCCTTCAACAACGGCAAGGGCGCCTCCGGCGATTACACCGGCAAGCTGTACGGCCGGGACGATTCCTTTTATCTCAAGAAGAAAACCACCGTCACCGAGGATGTCCGCCTGCCCGTCTTCGGCATGGAGCGCAACGGCTACGGCTTCCTGGCCACCGCCTCGGGCGCGGACGCCGCGGGCAAGCTGATGGCCGGGGTGGCGGGCACCAAAACCAGCTATAACTACGCCTGCTTCGGCTTCACCCTCCACTCCACCGACACGGTCTATATCAACAAGGATACCTGGTATGAAAAGGGCGTCCTGCGGGTCAACGAGGAGCAGGAGTTCGAGGAGCTGCGGGTGGACTACCGCTTCTACGAGGAGGAAAACGGCGGCTATTTCCGCATGGCGGAGCTGTACCGGGAGAGCCTGGCGGCCTCCGGCGGGCGGGAGGCGGTCCAGTCCCCCTCCCTGCTGGTCAGCGTCCTGAGCGCCATCGACGTGGACAAATCGGTGCTGGGGATCCCGATGAACCTCATCCGCCC
>CAKTXU010000038.1 GCA_934630995.1 uncultured Eubacteriales bacterium | reverse complement strand
ACTCACGCCTAAGAGAATAGAAGTGAATATGAAGTGAAATGAAGGGAAAAAGAAAAGAATTCCCCCTTTATCCCCCCGGAAAGGATTATGGCTCCGGTTAAGAGCAATATGGTAATTCGCAAAACGGTTCATTTTGTGACGCTATGCGTTCAAAACAAACAGGCGATGATTTGCCACAAGTAACCCACAGGAAAGGGTATATCCCCTGCGGATTTTGGAGGAGCTGTATCACGGAAACATACAGCCGGAGGAAATAGGCTGCGTCCAGGGCGAATGAGGAGCAGCTCAAGCTCTTACGGGAGTATGCCGACGTCCAGGAAAAGGCCGCCGACATCACCGCCATGGAGATGTTCATCAAGGGCTTCCGCCTGGGCGCCCTCTTTGAACGGGACATCCAGAGTACCGGCGCCGAATCCCCCTCCCTCTTTTGAGGCCTTTTCTTTCCGGGAAAGTGACCCCCTCTCCCCCTATTCGATCATCTTTTGGGACAAGCCTTCTTGCGCGCAAGGGAAAAACCATGTACAATAGAACCGTCATGTGCTGAAAAGGCACAAAATGGATTAGAAAACGGAGGTCCTGTCCCATGCCCGCGAATTATGAATCTCCCCTCTCCTCCCGCTACGCCAGCGAGGAAATGCAATACCTTTTCTCCCCCGACAATAAATTCCGCACCTGGCGGAGGCTGTGGATTGCTCTGGCCGAAACCGAGCAGGAGCTGGGCCTGCCCATCACCGACGAGCAGATAGAGGAGCTGAAAGCCCATGCCGACGACATCAACTACGATGTGGCCGCCGCCCGGGAAAAGGAGGTCCGCCACGATGTGATGGCCCACGTCTATGCCTACGGCCAGCAATGTCCGAAGGCCCGGGGGATCATCCATCTGGGGGCCACCAGCTGCTATGTGGGGGACAACACCGATCTCATCATCCTCTATGACGCCCTGCGGCTGGTGCGCAAAAAGCTGGTCAGCGCTCTTGCGCTGCTGGCCCGCTTCGCAGACGAATACAAAGCCCTGCCCACCCTGGCTTTCACCCATTTTCAGCCCGCCCAGCCAACCACGGTGTGCACGCGCGCCACCCTCTGGGCCCAGGAATTCCTGATGGATCTGGATGAGGTGGACTACCGCCTCTCCCGGGCACGGCTGTTGGGTTCCAAGGGCACCACCGGCACCCAGGCCAGCTTCCTGGAGCTGTTTGAGGGGGATCATGAGAAATGCCGCCTGCTGGATGAAAAAATTGCGGAAAAAATGGGCTATGCCGCCTGCTTCCCCGTGTCGGGCCAGACCTATCCCCGCAAGCTGGATTCCGCCATTCTCTCCACCCTTTCCGGCATCGCGCAGAGCGCGGCCAAATTCTCCGGCGACATCCGCCTGCTCCAGCACATGAAGGAGGTGGAGGAGCCCTTTGAGAAGCACCAGATCGGCTCCTCCGCTATGGCCTATAAACGCAATCCCATGCGCAGCGAACGGATTGCCTCCCTGGCCCGGTATGTCGTGGCCGACGCCCTGAACCCGGCCATGACCGCCTCCACCCAATGGCTGGAGCGGACCCTGGACGATTCCGCCAATAAGCGGATAAGCGTGGCGGAGGGCTTCCTGGCGGTGGACGCCATCCTCTCCCTGGTCATCAACGTGGTGGACGGGCTGGTGGTCAATACCGCCGTCATTGACCGGGATCTGCGGCGGGAGCTGCCCTTCATGGCCACCGAAAACATCATGATGGACTGCGTCAAGCGGGGCGGGGATAGGCAGGAGCTGCACGAGCGGATCCGCACCCATTCCATGGAGGCCGCCCGCCGGGTCAAGCAGGGGGACGGCGTCAACGACCTGCTGGAGCGGATCGCCGGCGATCCGGCCTTCGGCGTCACCCTCCCCGAGCTGGAGGCTGTGCTGGAGCCCTCCCGCTATGTGGGCCGCGCCCCGGAACAGACCGCCGAGTTCCTGCGCGATTATGTGGCCCCGGTGCTGGAGCAAAACAAGGACGAGCTGGGCGTCTCCGTCGAAATCAGCGTTTGATACTGCGCCGCCCCTTCCCCCTCTCAGGACGGGAGGGGGAAAGCGGCGGCGTTTTTGACAAAGGGGGAACCGCCATGAGCGCCAGCCTCGAATGGTACAGGGTGTTTTATACCGTCGCCCGGCTGCAGAGTATCACCCGGGCCGCGGAGGCGCTGTTTATTTCCCAGCCCGCCGTCAGCCAGAGCATCGCCCGGCTGGAGCAGTCCCTGGGCTGCCGCCTCTTTCTCCGCACCCCCCGGGGCATGCGGCTGACCGGCGAGGGGGAAACCCTCTACCGCTATGTTTCCGCCGGGATGGAGCAGCTGGCTATCGGGGAGAAAAAGCTGGCCGAACGTCTCAATCTGGACAGCGGCGAAATCTGTGTGGGAGCCAGCGACATGACCCTGCAATTTTTTCTGCTGCCCCATCTGGAACGGTTTCACCTCCTCTATCCCGGGGTAAAAATCCGGGTCACCAACGGCCCCACCCCCGAAACCATCCGCCTGCTGGAGCAGGGGACCATCGATTTCGGGGTCGTCACCGGCCCGCTGGAGGACAAAACCGAGCTGACCCTGACCCCTGTCGGGCAGGTGCGGGATATATTCGTAGTGGGGCCGAAATTCGCCCCCCTGGCCCGCCGCACCCAGCGGCTGTCCGCCCTGGCGGAGCAGCCGCTCATCTGCCTGGAAAGCAACTCCAGCACCCGCCGGTATCTGGACGGCGTTTTCGCCCGGGCGGGACTGGCACTGGCGCCGGAATTCGAGCTGGCCACCAGCGATCTCATCGTCCGCTTTGCCGAGAGGAATCTGGGCGTGGGCTGCGTGGTGGAGGCCTTTGCCAGGGAATCCATCGCGGAGGGCCGGGTTTTCTCCCTGCGCACGGACACCCCGATCCCGCCGCGGGATATCTGCGTCGCCCGGGGCGCGGCCCCGGTTTCCAAGGCGGCGGAACGGCTTCTTGATCTGGTTCTGTCATAAGTTTATCTTATAGAGAAGATAAATAACTAATATTTTACTTATACCTATATCTGCGGTATGATAACGATGCATTTCGCGGATACTGAAATTGATAAATGCATTCTGGAGGTCCCGACATGGTCAAAGCAATCGTGGGCGCCAACTGGGGCGACGAAGGCAAAGGGAAAATCACCGATGTGCTCGCCGCGCAGTCGGATATCGTCATCCGGTTTCAGGGCGGCAGCAACGCCGGTCACACCATCATCAACGATCACGGCAAATTCGCCCTTCATCAGCTCCCCTCAGGCGTGTTTTATCCCCATATCATCAACGTCATCGGCAACGGCGTCTCCCTGGACATCGACAAATTTCTCAAGGAGGTCCGCTCCCTTCATGAAAAGGGGGTCAGCCCTCAGCTCCTGGTGTCCGAGCGCACCCAGGTGGTCATGCCCTACCATGTGCTTTTCGACCAGTATGAGGAGGAACGGCTGGGCGGCAACTCCTTCGGCTCCACCAAATCCGGCATCGCGCCCTTTTATTCCGACAAATACGCCAAAATCGGCTTTGAGCTCTGTGAGCTGTTCGACGAGGATTACGCCTACGACAAGCTGAAACGGGTGCTGGAGGTGAAAAACGTCCTCCTGACCCAGCTCTATCGCAAGCCCGCGCTGGATGCGGACGAGGTGTTCACCGAGCTGATGCGCCAGCGGGACGCCATCCGTCCCTATGTGGGCAATACCTTCCGCTTCCTTCACGACGCGGTCAAGGCGGACAAGAACATCCTGTTGGAGGGGCAGCTGGGCGCTTTGAAGGATCCGGATTTCGGCATTTATCCCATGGTGACCTCCTCCTCCACCCTGGCGGGCTACGGGGCCGTCGGCGCCGGGCTTCCTCCCTACGCCATCCGGGATATCGTCGTGGTTTGCAAGGCCTATTCCAGCGCCGTGGGCGCCGGAGCCTTCGTCAGCGAAATCTTCGGGGAAGAGGCCCAGGGGCTGCGGCTGCGGGGCGGAGACGCCGGGGAATTCGGCGCCACCACCGGACGCCCCCGCCGGATGGGCTGGTTTGACTGCGTGGCCTCCCGCTACGGCGTGGAGGCACAGGGCGCCACCCAGGTGGCTCTGACCGTCATCGACGCGCTGGGGTACCTGGAAGAAATCCCCGTCTGTGTGGCCTATGAGGTTGACGGCAGGACCACTGCCGAATTCCCCACCACGCCGACCCTGGAAAAAGCCAAGCCGGTGCTGGAAACCCTGCCCGGGTGGAAATGCGATGTGCGGGGGATCACCCGGTACGAGGATTTGCCGGAAAACTGCCGGCGGTATGTGGAATTTATCGAGGAGCGCCTGGGCGTGCCGATCACGATGGTGTCCAACGGTCCCGGCCGGCAGGAGCTCATCGTCCGCCGTCCTCAGAAGGCGAGAAAGGCGTGAGTACCCATGGCTGATATGACCGATCGCCTCCCCAGCGCTCATGAGGCCGTACTGGTTCTGGATTTCGGCGGCCAGTATAACCAGCTCATCGCCCGCCGGGTCCGGGAAGCGGGCGTCTATTCGGAGGTGCGTTCCTACCGCACCCCGCTGGAGGAAATCCGCTCCGCGGGCTACAAGGGTATCATCTTCACCGGCGGTCCCAACAGCGTCTACGACGAATCCTCCCCCCATTATCCGGCGGATATCCTGTCCCTGGGCGTGCCGGTGCTGGGCATCTGCTACGGCGCCCAGCTGATGGCCTGGATGCGCGGCGGCCGGGTGGAAAGCGCCGCCGACCGGGAATACGGCCCCACCGCCGTGACGATAGAGCCATCCAGCCCTCTTTTCACAGGGCTGGATGCGGAGCAGGATTGCTACATGAGCCATACCGACTTCATCGCCCTGCCGCCGGAGGGCTTCCGGATCACCGCCTCCACCCCCCGCTGCCCTTGCGCCGCCATGGAAAACCCGGCGGAAAAGCTCTATGCCGTCCAGTTCCACCCCGAGGTGATGCACACCGTCCACGGCCGGGAAATGCTGCATAATTTTCTCTATACCGTCTGCGGATGCCGGGGAGACTGGCGGATGGATTCCTTCGTGGACGCCTCCGTCCGGCGGATACGGGAGCAGATTGGGGATAAAAAAGTCCTGTGCGCCCTGTCCGGCGGGGTGGACAGCTCGGTGGCCGCCGTTATGGTGGCCAAGGCTGTGGGCCGCCAACTGACCTGTATTTTCGTCGACCACGGCCTCCTGCGTAAGGACGAGGGGGACATGGTCGAGGAGATGTTCACGAAAAACTACGACATCAAATTTGGGAGTGTTAACGCCGAAGCCCGCTTTCTCGATAAGCTCCGCGGCGTCTCCGAGCCGGAGCGGAAACGCAAAATCATCGGCGAGGAGTTCATCCGCGTTTTTGAGGAGGAGTCCCGCAAGCTGGGGGACGTTTCCTTCCTGGTGCAGGGCACCATCTACCCCGATGTTATCGAGAGCGGCGGCGAGCAGGCCGCCGTTATCAAGAGCCATCACAATGTGGGCGGCCTGCCGGAGGAGATGGCTCTCTCCCTTTGTGAGCCGCTGCGGGATCTCTTCAAGGATGAGGTGCGGCAGGCGGGCCTGGAGCTGGGGCTGCCCTACGATATGGTGTGGCGGCAGCCCTTCCCCGGCCCCGGCCTGGCGGTGCGATGCCTGGGCGCCCTCACCAAGGAACGGCTGGATATCCTGCGGGATGCCGACGCCATTTTCCGGGAAGAGGTGGTGAAAGCCGGTCTGGAGCGGGAGGTCAGCCAATACTTTGCCGTGCTCACCGATTTGCGGTCGGTGGGGGTGATGGGGGATTCCCGCACCTATGACTATACCGTGGCCCTGCGGGCGGTTTCCACCACCGATTTCATGACCGCGGATTGGGCCCGGCTCCCCCTGGAGCTGCTGGCTACCGTCTCCTCCCGCATTGTCAATGAGGTCCGCGGCGTCAACCGCATCGTCTACGATATCACGAGCAAGCCCCCCGCCACGATAGAGTGGGAGTGAGGAACCGCTCCGCGGTACCTCGGGAAGAAGCGCTGCCGGGACTAGGTCCCTCCTGCCGCTAATGCGGCACCTCACTTCTTCCGCCTGGGTGGAGAAGGATAGTATAACAGCCGCGCTCGCATGAATGCAGAGATCTTGGGCCGGGCATCAGCCGGCGGCCTTCCAGGTGCAAAACAGCTAACGGATTTTCAATGTCCGTTAGCTGTTTATTTATAGCATCCGTTTGCCATGCGGATACTCCCGTTTTATTTCAACCGGTTGTCTATGCAATTTGGTCACCCTGACTGCGTACAAGCGGCAACGCGGCCGCAGGGCGAAAAACGCCTGCGAAGCGCTTTACAATAGGCCGTGTGTGGTGGTATATTGAGATATAGTCCATCCAAAAAGGAAGGAACAACGATGAAGCTCTGCATTGCCTGTGCTCCATGCAAGGTCTGAACCGGACGAGCCGGCATGGAGTAAATACTATCCTCGTCCGAAAGGCTTTGCTTCCTTATAAGACTCATTTTATCAAAAGGAGCAAGGTCAATATGAAAATTCTGAAAACCTTCACCGGGGAGCTTCGCCGTTTTCTGGTTTTATGGTCGACCCAGTCCCTTTCCGCATTGGGAAGCTCCATGACAAATTTCGCCCTGATCGTGTGGTCCTATCAGCAGCAGGGGTCAGCCCTGACCACCGCGCTGCTTTCCGTTTGTTCGTATGCCCCTTATGTGCTGATGAGCATCCTGGCGGGGGCGCTGAGCGACCGCTGGAACAAAAAAACCGTCATGCTGGTCAGCGACAGCTTCGCCGCCCTGTGCACGATTGCGGTGCTCCTTCTCCTGCAGACGGGCGGGCTGCGGATTTGGCATCTGTACTGTCTGAACGCCCTGAACGGACTGATGAACACCGTACAAAAGCCGGCCGCCGACGTGGCGGTCAGCCTTCTGACGCCGGAAAAGCACTATCAGAAGGTGGGCGGTCTGCGCTCCTTCTCCGACGCGCTGGTGAATATCCTCACCCCTGTGCTGGCAACGGCGGTGCTGGCCCTGGCCGGTCTGCGGACCGTCATCGCCATCGATCTGCTGACCTTTGCCGTCGCCTTTGTATCGCTGCTGTTCTTCGTGAAACTGCCGGTTGCCGGCCGGGATACGGCGGCAAAGGAAAAGGTGCTGCACGCCGCCCGGGAGGGACTCTCCTATCTCCGGAAAAACCGCGGTATTCTGGATTTGATACTTTTCCTGGCAGCCATCAATTTCACCGCCTCCGTCTACAACGCCGCCTTCCCCGCCATGCTGCTCTCCCGTGAGGGAGGCGGCGAAACGGCGCTGGGTATCGTCAACACAGCCACCGGCGTTGCCCTGCTTATCGGCAGCGTCGCCGCCTCCGCCCTGCCCGCCCCCGGGAGCCGTGTCCGGGTGATTTGCAATTCACTGCTTATCGCCATGAGCACGGAGAATTTTTTCCTCGCCTTCGGCCGCTCCGTCCCGGTATGGTGCATCGGCGCCGTACTGGGGTGGATGGCGATTCCGATGATGAACGCCAACATGGACGCCCTGTTCCGCTGCCGCATTCCCATTGCCATGCAGGGGAGGGTATATGCCGCGCGCAATACGCTGCAGTTTTTCACCATTCCCCTCGGATATCTGCTGGGCGGCGTTCTGGTAGACCGCGTATTTGAACCGTTCATGGCCTCTCAGGCGGCACCGGGTTGGCTGTCCGTCATCTTCGGCGCGGGAAAGGGGTCCGGGGCGGCCCTGCTGTTCTTCGTCCTGGGTTTTGTGGGCATGGTGTCCTGCTTGATTTTCAGGAGGGATCCGCACATCTGGGAACTGGAAAAGCAGAGAGAAGGATGACCGGTATGTTCGCAAGCCGGAGCAGACGAAACCCGGAATAAAACATCGATAAGGAGTATCTCCACTATGAACCAAAAGGAACGCATGCTGGCGGGATTGCCCTATAAAGCCTGGCAGGATGGGCTGACGGAGGATCGCGCGGCATGTAAAAAGCTCGTTTATCGTCTCAATCATCTCCCGCCAGAGCGCCAGGACGAGGTGCCCGCCCTGCTGAAAAGCCTGTTCGGCAAAACAGGAAACAATGTTTTTGTCGAAGCCCCTTTTCACTGCGACTGCGGCTACAACATCGTGGTGGGTGAAAATTTCTTCGCCAATTACAATCTGACCATTCTGGACGTGGCGCGGGTGACCATCGGCAAAAACGTCCTCATCGCCCCCAACGTTTCCCTTTACACGGCCGGCCATCCCCTCCATCCCGACAGCCGGAACTCCGGCTACGAGTACGGCATCCCCATCACCATTGGGGACAATGTCTGGATAGGCGGCAACGCGGTCGTTCTCCCCGGCGTCACCATCGGCGATAATGTGGTCATCGGCGCGGGCAGCGTCGTCACCAAGGATATCCCCGACAATTACATCGCTGTGGGCAACCCTTGCCGCCTCCTGCGGAAAATCACGGAGGAGGACAGAAAATATTACTATAAGGATCGGCTTTTCGACGTGGACGACTATTGAGGAGGCCGCTTATGCATTACCGCTTCTGTCCCTTTTGCGGCAGGGCTCTCTCCTCCCGGCTACTCGGAGATGAGGGAGAAGTGCCCTACTGTGAGGACTGCCGCCTGCCCCTGTTCGATCATGCGTATGCCTGCGTTCTGGTGCTGGCCGTCAACGACAAGAATGAGGCGGCCCTGCTTTCCCAACCCGAGGTCATTGCGGATTATCCCGTCCTGGTGGCGGGATACATCCGTCCCGGGGAATCGGCCGAGGAGGCCGCCCTGCGCGAAACGGCGGAAGAGCTGGGCCTTGCGGCAGAGGCGCCCCGCTATATCCGCAGCTATTACCATATCCGCCGGGATCGGCTGATGCTGGGCTTCCTGGTGCGCACCGCCTCCGGCCCCTTCCGTCTGTCGGGCGAGGTTGCCGGGGCCGGCTGGGTGCCTATCTCCGACGTGCCGAAGCGTCTGCGGCCGGGCAGCACCGCCGCCGCTTTGGCGGAGGATGCGCTGGCCCTCCTTCAACCTTCTAAACGGTAGGAGACAAGGGTGATCCGATGCCTTACCGTAAACCGCTCCGGCAGGGCGCGCAGCAGCTCCCGGTGCCTCTCCTCAAAAACGGCGGCGGTTTCGCTGTCCATAGACCCGAGAACGCCCCGGCAGGCCAGCATTCTTCCGTGCCAGGATTCCCTGGTGAAGGGCAGCGCCGCTTCGAAGCTCTCCGCCACAGGATGGTCGAAATAATGTACCTCCAGATCTCTCTCCGCCGGCGCGCCGCTGACCCAGCGCGGATTCAGCTCCCTGACCAGCGCCTCGGAGCCGCGGGCAATCGGATCCTCCGCCGTCCAAGTCATATAGGCCTTGACGAAGACGCCGCCCGGAATCAGCAGCCGCCGAATCTCCGGCACAATCCGCTCCGGATCGAAATACCAAAAGCACTGGCAGGCGGTGACGGCGTCAAAGCTGCCGCCCGGCAGACGGGTGTCCTCAGCCGGGCATACCCTGTAGGTGATATTGGGAAGGTCCGCCGACAGGGCTTCGGCCTGCCTTATCTGAGCTTCAGAGATATCGGTGCCGATGATGACCGCTCCATGGCAGGCCATTGCCCGGGGCACCACCCCGGTCCCCGTGCCCAAATCCAGCCACCGGCTTCCCCGCGTACCGACGCCCAGGCGAAGCAGCCGCGCGTACATCTCTTCGGGATAGATATCCCTATATCTGGCATAGGCCTCCGAGGTCCTGCCGAAATCAAACGCCTGGCCGTGATCCACATCCACTTGTTCCATGCTTCTTCCTCCTTGTCATGATGCTATAAAGCGCGACCGGGCCGCCAAATGCGGCCCGGTGCCTTTATCGCAGTTGTCCTGCCGCCTACGGCGTCCAGTCGGCCGGGTGCATCTGGCGCATTCGCGCCTGCAGCGCCCGGTGCCCTGGAAAAAATCCGTCCAGAACCCGATAAAACGCGGGGGAATGATTGGGCTCAAGGAAATGTGCCAGCTCATGGTAAATCACATAATCGATGCAGTCCGGCGGCGCGGCGATCAGCGCCTTGTTGAGGGTGATTTCCCCCTTCCCGCAGGCGCAGCTTCCCCACCGCCCCGTCATCCAGCGCAGCCGCAAAACAGGGAGCGCCACCCCCTCCGCCGCAGCCGTGGGATACAGC
>CAKTXU010000037.1 GCA_934630995.1 uncultured Eubacteriales bacterium | reverse complement strand
GTATCGAACCGGACGGAAAGCAGCGGAATATGCCGCAAGCAATCCGGTGGATCTGGTGTTCGCCCGGGCGAGGCTGCCGGATATGTCGGGCGAGGAGCTGCTGGAACGGATCCGGTTTCGGCAGCCGATCACAAAGGGCTACCTGATGGACGAGGACGAAGAAATCCTCGTTTCCCCCCGCGGCGATATTTCGGTGGGTCTGCCCATCCTATACCCGTGGGAAGAGGAAGACAGGAAAAAGCCGGAAACGGCGCGGCGGACTCCCAAACCACTGGGAACGGCTCGGACAAAAAGGGCAAGCAAACCGGCGACGGTTGCGATCGTCATCTTTTTAGGCGGCCTGGGAATTCACCGGTTTCTGGCGGGTAAAACCGGCACCGGCATTCTGTGGCTGCTGACCATCGGCTGCCTGGGAATCGGGTGGATTGTGGATATTATCCAGGTGTCGGCCGGGCGGTTCACCCAAAAAGACGGAATGCTTTGGGGCACCGGATAGGACGGTACAAAAGCGAAAACGCAAGAGGGGATATCCCCTCTTGTTGGTTACTATGTAACCAACAAACAACCCTATCGGCAATCAAGATACATAGCAACTGATTCGACAATGTGCCGTTTTCCCCGGCACTGGGAGAGGCACGAATGAAGGAGGAGAACCACCATATGGTAAACATCAAACACAGCCGGCTTATACAAATTCTGTCTCTGGTACTGGCCATGCTTATGCTGGTGCAGCCCCTGACAGCCGCTGCGGCGCAGGCGGGCGGATTTTTTGCGTCCCAGCCGGTGGGCTATAACCAGGAGCTGCTGGACTGTCTGACCGCCCTGTACGGACGGGAGGAGGCCCTGAAGCTCCTGGACAGCCTGCGGGCGGCAGGGATTATCGATGCGCGGGGCAACTTCCTGTCCTATCAGATCGAATTGGACGGCAAAAAGCTGACCACGGAAGAGGCCCTGGCCCTGGTTAACGACCCGGACACCGACCTGACCCGCAAATGCAAGGTGGACGGCAAGGAGCTGACCCTGGCCGATCTCAAGACCATTCTGGAGATCGAGGAGGAGATCGAGCGGATCCGGGAATTGTATTTCACCGACGGCGTGAAGATGACCGACACCCACAAGGCGGCGCTGCAATCCCTCATCGACCAGATCAACGGCAGCGGGCTGAGCCTGAGCAACCGGGAAGAGCTGCCTGTCATAAAGATGGACAGTTTCGAAGTTGAGGAGCGGCTTGGTGACATTAATGTAGATGCGAAATTTTCAAGCGATACGGGTGAACCGTTCGGATTTAACTACAAAATTATGGGCTGGCGCGACGGTTCTGTGGACGTTCTGGCGCAAGACCGGTACGACCGCTTGAGCTGGAGATTTAGTGAGCGTGTTCCCGCGGATTACCCCATCATATGGCTCGCCCTGTCGGAACCCCTAGGCGGCCTGTTTGAAAACGGGAAAACCGCCATGACCATCCTGCTGACGCAAAGCCCCGAGACCACCGAGTTCACCAAAATGGAGCCGCTCAACATTTCCATGAGCGGATCCAGCGGCGGCCTGAGCATTTATTCGAACTATTGGAGCGACAGTCGTACCAGCAATGAGCTGATACCCTCGATTCCCACCGCGACGGCGCGGGCAATGATTGCCAAATCTACCTATTCCCCCAACAAGGAATTTTATGCGGCGCTGGAGGCCGGCCTGGTGGACACGATTGTTACGTCCAGTGCCACCATGAGCCCCACAAGAGGCGATGCGTATAATAACACAAATCCGTCTGAGCTGTATACGTTATCGTCCCCCTTTGGACCCTCGTCTCTTTGGGTATCCCAAAGCAGCGGCGTGGAGGCGGGCACTTTCCTTTTCGATTTATTGAAAAAAGGGGAGGAACTGGGCTGGATTGAGTTGAGCAATCTGCTGCAGCGGGACGGAATCAGCGTTTCCGCCGCCGGGGGTCCCTATCGCTACGACCACTTCTCCGAACCTCCTTATACAAGCTATCACCATGGAGCGAGGCTGGATTGGGACGGCGGCTATGCCTTGCGGGCAGAGGGCCGAAAACCGGCCAAGGTTGCAGCCATCGAGGCCGCAACCGGCACCTATATCGAGGGGCAGGCCATCCCCATCCGGGTCACCTACAACCAGCCCGTCTATCTGGACGGCAAGAGCGGGCGGCTGCAGCTGGTCATGGAGGACGGCACCGTGCTGGAGAGCGTGGAAGCCTCGGGCTACAGCAAGACGTACCACTTCCTGTACCCGGTGACCGCCGATGACAAAGACAAGACCGCCGACACCTGGAAACTAGCGGTGAAGAGCGTCACCGGCGGCAAAACCTCCTACTATATTGAAAACAACACCATCACCTTTGACACCCCCCAAGAGGTGACGGGGGAGATCGGATATTTCGACCGGCTCGACGCCTTTTTGGGCATGGGCGTGGACAAGGCGGAATACGGCCCCGTGGCCGAGGATGTGACGGTCACGGTGCGTCTGGATCTCGATAAGGCCCAGTGGATCGTGGACAATGTCAGAGATTACAAGGTGAAAATCCAGGATCCGGCCACGGGTCAGTACAAGGATTCCTATTATATGGACCTGGCGGAAGACGGCTCGGCCATGACCACCACCATCCCCCTCAAGCCGATTGTTGACTCAGACGAGCCGGTGGTCTGGAATATCCGGCTGTTCAGCGATGAGACACTGGTTTATCAGCTTCCGATGGTTTCCTTTACTCAAAAGCCGGTGGTCTTTCCCAAGCCAGAGGATTTTGAGCTGATTTTCCCCGAAAACCCGCCGTCGGGGATCCCCGGCGTGGTGTATATGAGCTCCGCGGAGGCCACCCTTCTTTCCTGGGAGTTTCACGGGGAAAGCTCCTATCCGTTCAACTCTGTCTACTGGGAACCGGTAAACGGTACCAGTGTGGCCAGTATTAGTTCTTACACCGGGGCCATCAGCCCGTACCGCCCCGGCAAGCAGCAGTTCCGGCTGAGAATCTATTACCAAATAGACGGTTATGGTTCTCTCTATAAATACAGCGATCCCATCACCGTTGATGTGCGGGACGGCGGGCCGCTGATGCTGGCGGTGCCGGACAACGCCAATGTTTTCCAGACCGTCAAGGGCAGCGTCGCCACGGTCAGCTGGCTGACCAACGTCATCTACCGCAACGAAACGGAATATCAAAATCCCAACACCCACTTCACCCTAAAGCTGTATGAGGGCAACCTGACCCAGGAGGCGGCAGAGGCGGCGGCGCCGCTGAAGACCTTCGACAGCCGGGAGTATCCCCGGCTCGTCAACGCCACCAGCTTTGACATTCCCGCCGACCTGATTCAAAACATCTCGGTGGGGGATACCCCGTCCTATACCTTTACGGTGGAGACCACCAACCCTCTCACGGGCGAGGTGATGCGGGACGTTGGGTATATCGTGGCCATTTCCCCGGCGGCCAAAGTGTCTCTGGAAAAAGACGACAATATTTATCTGCTGGATACCCGCGTCAAGACCCTTCCTCTGAACTGGACGCTGAAGTATTTCGACGCGATCAACGAGGGCGAATTCGAGTTCACCGTTTCCCGCAACGGCGAAGTCATCGACGGCAGCAAAATCGTCTTCGATAAGGAAACCGGCGAGTTCACCTCCGGCATGACGGATAAGGGGAACGGTACCTATACCGGAACCTATGCGCTGCCGATTTCAGCGGTGGCGGCGGACAGTCTGCGGGACGTGTACACCGTCAACATCAAATCAAAGAACCACCGGGATTCCACCTGGTCGTATGATTCCTCGGTGTTCTATGTATACAACGGCCGCGCCCTGGATATCCTGGTGGACGGGGCGAAGGCGGAAGAGGGGATGGAGGACGACCATTTCACCCTCAACAACCTTCAGAAGCTGACCGGACTGTCCAGCGACGACATCCTGAACACCTATGGCAGGGACATTCGGCTGGAGCAGGTCATCAGCATCAACTACAGCGACTACGCCTGGCAGATGGTGGCCGACCAGATCCGCTGGCAGAACGATAACTTGGAGTTCGGCGCCCTGCACTATGCCGAGGCCGGCGTGTATCAGGATATGCGCAACTACAGCTACACCACCTATTCCCCCTTCAGCGATCTGAAGCTGGTGGGGTATCAGGATGGGCAGGTGAAGCTGACCGCCGTTCACGGCAAAACCGGGATGGAATCCTCGGTGACGGTGCATGTTCAGACCCTCAAGGATCAGCTGTATATGTTCCGGTTCTATCCGCGGGCGAAAACCGAGGTGGTGTACACCACCAAAAAGGGCGAGCAGAAAACCGTGTGGTCCAACGACGAGGGCGAGCTCGCCCTGATGGAGCCGGACGGCATCGGCAGCGATGTGCGGGTCAAATCGGGCGAGGACTATATGGGCATTGTGCGGCAGAGCACCCTGGTTTCGGGGGAGAGCAGCAGCGGGGCCATCAACTCCTACCCTGTGAACAACTACAGCCTGCGCCCGGCGGCCAGCTATACCCTCTACCTGAAAAAACCGGACGGCACCCCCTATATCGGCAGCGTCACCTGGCGGGGCGGCGTCTACAAAAACGGGGAATACTGCCCGGCGGCCGAGAACAAGGAGGGCAAGACCCTCACGGCCGACAAGGACGGCAAAATCACGATCCGGTTCAATGTAGAGGACTTTCACACGAAGGACGAGGCCACGGACACCCTCATCACCGTCAAGGACAAGATCGAGATGGCCTGCGAGCTGGTGTATAACACCGGCAGCTTCCGGCCGCATATCCTCAACTACAACAGCCAGGTGGGCGAGGCGCAGGTGTCCGACATCGTCACCCTGGAGGCGGCGGACAAGGCAAACGAGCCCTATATCGTCAGCCAGACCTTCAGCGACGATGAGGAAAACCCGCTGGAAATCTCGGTTCAGAATTACACCAACACCCTGGGCCCCAACGCGGATTATCCCAACGGCGTGCTGAGAACCACCGTCATGTGGTGGGGCATGGACATCGACAAGGCCCGGCAGGCCAATGTCAAGCTGGTGGACGACGCGGGGATTACCCCTAACGGCCAGTCCAGCAAAACCATTGTGTACCCCTTCTCCACCATCATGATAACCGAGCACACCCAGAAGCTCAACGAATCCACCATGTGGATGGAGTCGGGCAAAAAGCGGGCGGTATCGGTGCGGCTGTACATGGACGATACCACCCTCTTCAAGAGCTTCACCATGCCGTTCCAGATCATCAATATGTTCGGCGTGGAGGACGTGGCCGAGAGCGAAAGCACCAAGACCTTCTTAGTCAGCCTGCTGGATTCCATGTCCATCGACGGCTACGACATGGGGTTGGATGACAAGCTGATCAACGCCGGACTCAAGGCTTTAGAGAAGCTCAGCTTCTCCACCAAACTGCTGACCATGCAGATCTCCACCGTGTTCAATGTCCTCATTTATGGCGGCTACAGCAACATGGACGCCAACAGCACCTCGGACACCCTCATCTATAAGGACCCCGCCCGGACGGAGTTCACGTATAAGCCCGGCCTGAAAGAGAAAAAGGAGCTGATGTCGGGGAATTACTTCAAAAACAAGATGCAGGAAATGCAGGACTACGCCACCGGCAAGAAGAAGGGCGGCGGCGATATCAGCATGGAGCTCACCGGCTATTACGAAGGTCAGGTTGTCTTTAACGGCGAAACCGGAAAATGGGAAACCGTGGTGCACAACGGCGGCTTTAGCGCGGGCGGCGGCTTCGGCTATACCTGGAAGTTCAATTCCATGGTCGGGCCTGTGCCGGTGACGGCGGAGCTGGGCCTGGGCGCGGCCATCGCGGTGGACTTCGGGGTCAAGACCTTCTATGAGGAGCAGGTGGAGAACGGCCAAACCCTGAAATGGCAGAATCCTGATAAAAAATCGGTCAACGACTATCTGACCACCCTGCGGATCTACGCCTACCTCAACGCCTTCGGCGGTCTGGGCTTCGATTTCTCGGTGGTGGCGCTGAAAATCGGCGTGTTCGGCCAGATTTCGCTGGACAGCCGCAACACCTGGCTCAACCGGAACTATCTGGAGGACGAGAAACTGCGGGTTATGGACGGGCAGTCGCTCACCTTCTCGGGTATGGTGGGCATCAAGTTCTATGCCAAATTCCTGTTTATCTCCTATGAAACGGTGCTGGCCTCCGCCAGCTATACCAAAACCTGGCTGTTCAACGAATGGGACGAGATTTACGCTTACTGGGACGCCCGCACCGGCGGCCCGGTGACCGCCGACAACCTGAACGAGGCGGTGGAGGCGTATATCGCTGCCAATCCCCAGTTCCGCGTCTTCTCCAGCAAGGCGGTGCCGGCGGGGGCTTCTGTTTCCCCGAAGGCGGTGGCTACGACGCCGCAGACCATCGAGGGCGTCTTTGAAGATGCGGCAAATGGCCTGTTCCGTCGGAATTTGAAGGGTGGCGACCATTACGCCCTGTTTAACCCCGTCATTTCGGAGGACGGGTACAACGCCCTGATGATGAGGGGCGATAGCCTGAGATCTTTCCGGGCAAGATACGATACTTACTTGGATAGCAGCGGGGCTACCCTGCCCTCCGAGGTGGAAGGCCTGAAGGGTAAAAGTATCGATCCGGATACCTCGGGGAAAAACGACTTTTATGTCAGCGTCTGGACCATGGTTCCCGAGGATATGGAGGCCAAGGAGGACGGCACGTTCAGCGAGAGCGAGCAGGACCTCATGGCCAGCAGCACCGAGATTGTTGCGGGGATTTACACAACACCGGAAGGAAAATACTATGCTACGGACACGTATTTCCGTCTGACCGACAACACCACGCCGGATATGTCCCCGGTGGTGGCCTCCGACCCCGACCGGAAGACGGCCATCGTGGCCTGGCGGAACACCAGTATGCATCCAAATCCCCATACCGCCGGTCTGGGGCAGAACGATCAAATCCTTTATCGGATTTACAAGGACGGCGAGTGGGGCGAGACCCAGGTGCTGTATAACGGCACCACCGGCGGGGTCAAGGGTCTGGACATCACCATGCTGTGGGACGGCTCCGGCCGCGCGGCGGTCACCTATACCCTGGACGGCCCCAACACCGGCAATGCCGAGAACTACGAGGTGGTCTACGCCGTGGTGGATACCGCCACCGGCGAGGTCATCAAAAACCAGCAGCTCACCCAGGATAGCGAGGCGGACGAGAACCCGCAGGTGACCGCGGCCATCATGAACGAGGAAACCGGCGAGGAGCAGTTTATTCTGGCGTGGTACCACACGGCGGGGGACAACGCCGACGGCGACATCCGTCTGGCGGTGCTCGATAGGGACGGGAATATCCGGCCCGACACAGCCGACAGCCTGCGGGAGCTGATGGGCTCTCAGCCCAATCGGCCCACCAGCAATTTCCAGTTTGTGCGGACCGGCAACCGCTCCATCGATCATGTGGCCCTCGCCTGGGAAAGCCGGGAGATCCGGCAGGCGGACGCCGTGCCGGAGGGTTCCATGCCGGTGGCGGGCAGCGGCCTGTACGCGGTGCGGCTGACCGACAAGGGCAGCGGACGCTTCGGCGCCAGCGGTGTGTCCAGCATCATCGTTCTGGCCGACAGCAACCAGATCGATTCCTTCTTTGTGGTCGAGCCAATCGACTATCTCTATCATATTTTTGACGACTATGAAACAGACAATGACCCTGATATCCATAACGGCGAAAACCGAAGCGATATGAGGCTGCGCGCCGCTTTCGCGGTGGCGCAGTATACCGGGCTGGAAGAAGTGGAGGCAGGCGGCGAAACCATCTATACACCCGCCCTGGCCTATATCCCCGGCTCCGCTACCGCCTACATGAGCAACGAGGTCACGGTGGAGTCGCTGGACGCCGATTTCGACAACATGATCAAGGGTCTGGAGCTGCCGGTGACCTTCACCCTGCGCAACAACGGCGCCCAGGCGGTGACCGGGCTGTCCATTGAGCTGGGCGGCAAAACCGTCACCTACGGGCCGGAGGATATCCGGATCGAGCCCAACGGCACTCTGGATGTCACGGTGGATTATCTGGTGCCGGAGAGCGGCGTGGTCAACCCGGCCTATACCGTCACCGCCACCTTTGAAAACGGGATCCAAAGCACGGTAGAAAACACCCTATACCTGGATTTGCCCGACGTGGGCATCCACAGCATGGAGGTGGTCGGGGAGCAGGACGGCGTGCGTGACCTGATGCTCACCCTCAACAACGAGTCGGAAGCCGCCCTCGCGGGCAGCGGCCGGCGGGTACACGTGGGCTTCTATACCGACCGCAACTACACCGAGGAGATTCTCGACGAGCTTGTCATCGACTGCGACGAGGATCTGCAGGCCATCGACGACGACGCCTACCGGAAAAAGTTCACTGTGGAGCTGAAGAAATATCTCACGGAAAAGGGCTACAATGAGATCCCCGAGGCGGGCATTCCGGTGTATGCACGGGTATGGATCGAGGAGCTCGACGAAAAGGGCGAATATCAGGAAATCCAGGAGTATTATGACACCAACAATGTCAGCACGGCGCAGTTTGAAAACCTCATGGGCCGCAACAGCGGCCGGCAGTTCGCCAATCAGGCGGAGCTGACCAACGGGGAAACCACGGTCGCCACCATCACCATCCAGAATCTGTCCATGGCCCCGGCGGCCAACGGCAACGCCCTGGTGGTGCTGCTGGACGATGCCGGCAATGTCATCGAGCAGAAGTACATCGCGGATACCGCCGAGGGGCTGATGTCCTTCGGACCGGAGGGCGTGGTCACCCGGGAGGTGGCATTCAGCAAGCTGGGCAGCATGGTGAAGGTGGAAAACTTCACCGCCTCCCCGGACGAGATGGACAGCACCCTGTACGGTCTGTCTCTGGACGGCCTGAACCTGGCGTTTGACAAGAACACAGCGGAATACCGCGTGGTAGGCGAAAACCTGAGCCTGACCTACCTGACGGCGGCGGCCTCCGGCCAGGGGGCGGAGCTGACCCTGCGGGACGGCCAGGGCAATCTGCTGGCCACCGGCGTACAGGGCCTGGCCCATACGCTGCCGCTGCAGCTGACCACCATCAACGGCCAGCCGGTGGCGGTGGCGGGGGCGGAAAACCGCTTCACCATTACCGTACAGCCCAAGGACGAGAGGGCGAAACCCAGCACCTACACGGTGCTTATCGACAACCAGCTCAACTATACGGGGGATGTGACCATCGTGCCCAGCGCGCCGGGCGTGGAGTGGATCAATGCTTCCGTGCCGGAGGCCTCTGTGACCATTTCGGCGGAGAAGCTGACGGCCTTTCCCTTCAAAACCCTTGCCTATCAGCAAAACGGCGGCGAATGGCAGAACACCGAGCAAAACAAGGTGACTATCCAACTGGAGGACGGCGAATACCTGTTGCTGGCCAAGGCTCTCGGAGAGGGCGATCTGGCCACTCCGGCCGTCACCGTGCCGGTGAAGGTGGATCGCACCGCGCCGGTGTTCGACGGAGAGATAGCCTTTGAGAAAACCGACAAACCGCTGGAAAAGGACAATCTTTTTGCCATGTTTATGCGGCTGTTCAATTCCGCTACCAACAAGCAGATGAAGGTCACCGTCCGCGTGGACGACGCCCTCAGCGGCATCGCCTCGGTCGTGGCCGCGACGGAAGACGGCAACAGCTATCTTCTGGAAAAACAGGAGGACGGCAACTACAGCGGTTATATCACCCGGTCTTATGACGGTACTGTCACCGTTACGGCCAAGGACGTTGCCGGCAACCAGGCAGCCCTCACCAGCGGCCGGATCCTGATCGATGACAACGCGCCCGCCCCGACCCTGTCCGGCAAGGTCGCCGGGCAGACGGCGGACAGTGTGTCCATTTCCGGAGCGGTAGCCTATCCGGACGACAAGTATTTCGACCGCGTGGAGGTGCAGTACCGCAAGCAGGGCGACACCGACTGGAAGACGGCCGAAACCATTCAGGACGCCGGTGAAGCCAAGGAATTTACCGTGGAGATCGGCAAGCTGAAGGCGAAGACGGTGTACGAGTACCAGATCCTGGCGTATAACGCGGTGGGGGACGCCCCCGCTGTGGAGACGGGGACGGCGGCCACCCGGTTCGCCACCCCCGGTAAGCCAACGGTGGCGTCGTTCGATTCCCGCAGCATTACCCTGACCGCTGTGGAAGGCGCGGTTTACCGCTGCCTGCTGGACGCGGAGACGGAAACCTGGAGCGACTGGCAGAATACCCCGGTGTTTACCGGGCTGGATCCGGATCAGAGCTATACCTTTGAAATGAAGATCGCGGCACTGGATGGTAT
>CAKTXU010000036.1 GCA_934630995.1 uncultured Eubacteriales bacterium | reverse complement strand
CCCGCGGCGTCTACCGTGTAATAATCCTGCACGAAGGAATGCAGGAAGAGGGAGATGTTCAGCCAGGCAAAGGAGAAGAACCCCTTGTCCGCCGCCGGCAGCTTGGCCTCCGGCGGCAGCAGGCTTATCCAGTCCAGCTCCAGCGGCTGCTTCTTGGAATCGAGCACCCAGGCGGCCAATGCGCCCGTATTGGTCTGGAACCGCTTGAGTGTGTTGCTGATTTTAACCGGATTGTCCACCATGGTCTTCAAATCGAACAGCACGGTGCGCAGGGTGGACAGACGCTGCCCGTTGATGCCGCTGACCGCCTGGATGTCCTCCAGGACCGCAGACAGGGCCGCGTATTGCTCCTCCATCAGACGGAGGGTGTCGGGGATGAGCTTGCTGAACTGATAATCCCGGAAGGGATCCGGCTCGCTGCCCGTCACCATCAGGATCTGGCGGTAGATGCTGTTGAGCACACCCACGCTGTCCTGCGCCCGGCTGAGTATATCCGCCATCTCTCCCAGGGAGACGCACAGCTCCAGCTCGTAGGTCTTCCCCTTCTCAAAATAGAACTCGAAGGTTCTTTCCCCGTCTCCCAGCGCGCAGACCTGCCAGCCGTTGTCATAGGTAAAGGTCAGCTTCTTCGCTTCCTCAAAGGGGAATTCCCCATTGATTTTCAGGCTGCGGGTGACAAAAGCGCCGCTGAGCAGATCCTGCTTATAACGCACGGCGATTTTATAAAGTCCGGACTCCTCGACGGTATCGACGGTCCAGCGGATCCACTGCCCCGGCTCCTGCCACTTCTCGCCTCCCACCATATTCAGGCGGATAGAGGAGGTGGAGCAGGGGATCATGCCGGGGGACGAGCGGTTGTATGTAGGATAAATGGTGGAGGCGGATTTGGACGCCATACCCTCCGCCTGTATGGTCAGGGATTTTCCGGCATCCCGGTACCCGGCCTCGTCGTACGCCGCTTTGACCTCGTCGTAGGAGGGCAGCGACTCCCGGGGGGCGATTTCCAGCGATCCTATCGCCATCGGCTCCTTGACGGAGGTCAGGCGGAGGGTGTGGGACTTGCCGGCCTCCAGGTAGAAGGTGAAAGGCTCGTCGCTGGCGCCCGGGTCGGCCAAATACCCCTCCGTCCAGGCCGGGGCCTCCTTCTGGGTGGGGGTAATGTCGTTGCCGCCGGTGTCGGTTTGAAAGGCGCCGTCCCTTTCGTCCACCCAAATCCGGGGGAAGCTGACGCTCCCCGCCTCGCTGAAAGGGACCTCGCCGTCCAGCAGGAGGCTGCGCTCTATGGCGCTGCCCTTGCCGGGATAGGGATAATAGCGCAGGCGGATGGTGTACAGACCCGTAGTTTCCACGGAAAAGTTCCATTCGGCATACCCGGTTTCCCCGGTCAGCAGGCAATCGCCCTCCCAGCCCTCAAAAGCCGTCAGCACCTCGGTATTCTCCTGCGCCGCCGCTGCGGCCCCCTGAAGAAGAAGCCGGTCCCTGCCATCCGGATAGGCCTGCTGCTGCAGTCCGGCAGCATACTCTTTATAGCTCTCCGCCTCCCAGGAATTGACCGACTCGGCCAGCGCCGCGGGCGCCAGCAGCGACATTGCCAGCAGACAGGCAAGCGCTCTCCGTCCCCAGCGGCGGATGCGGTATGGATGGGTCAACTGCCTCTCCTCCTTCGTGATAACCACCATATATAACATAATCACACGAGCTTTTTTATTTTAATCATATTTGATATATCTTATATATCGTACAATCAGGCACAATATATCATAAAAGCGGGAATCTATTGATTTATTTTTATGCATTAACCACATCAGTAACTCATTTCCTGCTCATCATATACCATGAAGCATCTATTGTCAAGACTATTTTATGAAAAAGTGCGCTTAAGATATACCTTATTTTTTCACGTCGCAAGACCTTTTCAAAACTTCATTTATGGTGTATTTACATAATTTAGTAAAAATTTTTATTGAATTTATGGGTCAATGCCCTTTATTTTTCGGCTTTTTCTCCATTTTAATCTTTTTTCGGTTTGGGTATTTACAATCCTGCTTTTTTCGCATATAATCCCAATATAGATATATCAAATACTTGCGGAGGTAATCTTTTCATGTGTCACAACAACGCCGTTCCCGCGTCTGATCCCGCCGCCGTCTCCGCCTCGTCCTCATCCGCCGCGACCGGGCCGGGGCCGCACGCCGTGGGAGAGAAGCCGCTGCAGCGCCCGCTGGAATACGGCCTGGTGACCGGGCGGTATTACGCGGAAATCGCGGAGAAGCCGGACGCCTATTTCGATGAGTGGACCGCTATGGGCCTTAGCTGGATCCGTTTGGAATTTGAAGAATATATGACGCCGGGCCGGAGCCTGGCCGGGCAGACGGCGCAGTACACCGCCATCATCCGCGCCGCTCACCAGAGGAACATCCGGGTGTTAGGGCTCGTCGGCGTCAGCGCCATGGCGGACCGGACCGATTTTCCTTTTACGGACGACGCTGTGGAGCGCTATATAGAAGCAGCCCGCCGGCATTTGGAAACCTATCCGGTGGACGCGATCGAAATCTGCAACGAGCCTTTGGGTTTTCTGGGGGAGGAGGGAAAGCGGCCGGACTGCCTGCCCCGCTATGCTCAGGTGCTCATCCGTACATACGAAGCGCTGAAGCCACTTTTTCCAACCGTAATTTTCGCCGCTCCCGTCACCGCCAACGCGGAGATGGGGGAATGGCTGGGTATGGACTGGCGCACCAGCGCCATTCCCGATCCCGAGCTGTCCATTTTCAACAACCGCGCCATGCTGGACTATCGGGACAGCCACGGGGGCCGGCTCCCCCTCGACGTCATCTCCTTCCATCCCTACGGCACTGGGGGAGACGCCTTTGGAAACTTTTATTTCGGCCGATCCTTCGGCAAATATCTGGAGGCCATCCTCGCCTATACCGATCTGCGGGGCAGGCCCGTGGTCGGGGACTATCCCCTCTGGTTCACAGAGTGCGGATTCGATTCACGGGAGGGAGGACCGCAGAGGCAGGCCGCCCTGCTTGGACAATTCCTGCGGGCGGCGGAGCGTGTGCCTCAGGCTGAAACGCTCTATTTGTACACCTGGCAGGACGACGAGCCTGTCCCCGACTCGGAGGACAAATGCTTCGGCCTGCTGTATAACTCCCTGGAGGGACGGCGGCGGAAGCCCTCCTGCGATGTGTTTGCCGCCTTTGCCAGCCGGGTCGGCTTTACCGGGGATGACCCCTTGTCCCCCTTTTTCGCCGTCTACCGCGCCTTAGGCGGTCCGGCAGCGCTGGGAAAGCCCATGGATCTGGTCATCCGGATGCCCGGGCTGGCCTATCAGACTTTTTGGGAGCCGGCGGCGGGGGAAAGCGCCCTGCTGCTGCTGGAAAAGGAGGCGCGTCTCCTCTGGCTCAGAGGGGACGGCTACCGGTCCTTTTTTGAACCCTATGGCTTTGTGGCCGAGGGAGTGACCTTGTCGGCGGAGGCGCTGGGCGCATACGCGGCGTCTCACCCCGTCTGCGTGTGCTCCATACCAAACCAGTAAAAGGAGGCATCATCATGAAAAAACACCCCATTTTGCATGTTCTGTCCCTTCTGACGGCGGGAATCCTCTGTCTGGGAGGCTGTCAGCCGCAGGCCGATCCCGGCTCATCGGGAAGCGGTGAGCTGACCGCCGCCGCGCTCACCGGGTACGAGGGAGCCGCCGGGGTATCCCACACCGCGGGGGAGCTTCAGCACGGCGTGGTCAGCGGCCGGTATTACGAGGAGATGTCCAAGGACCCCGACGCCTACTTCGATCGCTTTGCCGATCTGAACATGGGGTGGCTGCGCATCGAGTTTGAGGAATACATGAGCGGGGACATGGAACAGAACATCGAGCGGTACAAAATCATCGTGGACGCGGCTCACAAGCGCGGCATCAAGGTCATGGGATTGGTCGCCACCAACGCCATGCCGGGCGGTACCGGCTTCCCTCTGACCGGCGAGGGCATCGCCGCCTATGTTGAAGCGGTCAAATGGCATCTGGAAACCTATCCGGTGGATGCCGTGGAGATGCTCAACGAGCCTCTGGGCTTTATCGGGGGCGGGGATCCCGGCATTCTGGCCGGGTGCGCGAAGGCCCTGATCGCCACCTATACCGCCCTCAAGCCCCTCTATCCGGACATCCTCTTTGTGGCGCCCACCACGGCCAACGCCGAAATCGGCGAGTGGCTGGGCGAGGACTGGCAGACCGGAGAAATCGCGGATCCGGAGCTGTCCCTGTTCAACAACGCCGCCATGATGGCCTATCGGGACGAGCACGACGGAAAGCTGCCGCTGGATGTCGTCTCCTTCCACCCCTACGGCACCGGCGGAGATCCCAACGGCAATTTCTATTTCGGCCGCAGCTTTGATACTTTTTTCAACGAAATCCTGAACTATGCAGACCTCAAGGGACGTAAAATCATCGGGGACACCCCCATCTGGTTCACCGAATACGGTTGGAACACCAGCAACGTCTCCTATAACCAGCAGAAAAAATATCTCGCCTCCTTCACCGAATGCTGCAAGAAATACCCCCAGATTCAGGTCCTGTTCTGGTATACCTGGCAGGACGACGAGCCCGTTCCCAATTCGGAGGGCAACTGCCACGGGCTCCTTCACAACAGCCTGCTGAGCTATCAGCCCAAGCAGTCGTATTACCAGTTCTGCGCCCTTTCCTCCGGCACCGGCCGGACGGCGGACGCCGACTTTGACCAGTACATCATCGACTGCTACCAGAAAAACGGGGGGTACAAGGTTCTGGGCTATCCGCAGGGAGAGGTCCGGATGGGGGAAGGCGTCAGCTACCAGGTGTTTGCCGACCGCAACGGCAAAAAATCCGCCGTTCTCCACCCCGACGGGGTTCCCGCCGCCTATTGCCTAGCCGGGGCCTTCTACGACTATTATCTGGATGGGGAGGGCCTCCTCCGGCCTGAAGCACTGACCGAAGCGGGTTTGCCGGTGGCCGCTGCCGTGACCGACGGCAAAACGGTACGGCAGGACGCGGTCAACGGCACCCTGCAGGCGGAGGCCGGGGAGGATAAGGCCGTCCTCCGCAAATCCAAGGAACCCCTGGCGGCGGATATCGACGACAAGGCGGCCCAGTTCCTCAATGAACACGGGGATACCCGCACTATCGTCTCCATCCGGGAAAAGGTGGATTTCTGGGGCAGGGAGAAAATCGGAACCGCCACCGGGCTGGTGGAGGAAAAGGAGATGTATGTCCAGCATTTCACCGGCGGTTCCCTGGGTGACATGGTCATCGCCGGGAAAAATCTGGTGGGAGGCGACGCCTATCTGTTTGATCAGGCCTTTTACGATTACATCGTGGAAAACTGGGGGCAGAAGGGGCTGTACGACATCGAGTCGGACGTGTATGTGACCAACGGACGCAAATTTCTCCACACCAGCCGGGGTCTTCTGCGGTATTACGACGGTGTGGTGGAAGCGTTTTAGACAGGCCGGACAGCCGTCCATCCATGAAAGAATGGTGAGTGCAAATGCTTCTTCAACAAGATATTGACATCCTCCGCCGGCTGGCCTGGCGCAGGCGGGAAATCGGCGAGCTGCCGGAAATGGAGGCCAAGCGCCTGGCCTTCCGCCGCCACAACGCCCTGACGCCCGGACAGCCGCCCCTGCTCCTCTGCTTTCCCGAGGGCGCCTGGCAGGAGATTTTTCCGGAAAACACCCTCACGTGTGAGAATCCGCTGGCCCGGGCCTTCGAGCTGCAGCTGCGGCGGGATATTTACTGGCACGACGTGCTGCGGGACGACGCCCCCTTCGAGCCTCAGTTCGAGGTGGGGTGGCGGGTGGATTTCGGCAGCTACGGGGTCGAAGCCCAATCCCTCAGCGGGGAATCCCGGGAAAGCCGCCGCCTTCTCTCCCCTATTGAGGATTTGAAACGGGATTTCCATCTGCTGAAGGACCGGCAGTACCAGGTGGACAGAAGAGCCACCCTGGACGTGGCGGGCCGGGCCATGGAATGGTTTGGGGATCTGCTCCCCGTCGCCATCCGCGGCGGGCTTATCTGGTCCTATGGCCTGACCCAGGAGGCCATCCGGCTCATCGGCCTGGAAAACTTCATGCTCGACATGATCGACTGCCCCGAGCAGATGCACGCCCTGATGGCCTATCTGCTGCGCCAGCATATGCGCCTGCTGGACTTTTTCGAGGAGGAGGGGCTGCTGACCCTCAACAACCGGGCCGATTATGTGGGGTCGGGCGGCATTGGCTATATCGACGAGCTGCCCGGGCGTCCCCTGGGGAAAAATCCCCATGTGACGGCCAAGGAGCTGTGGTGCCTGGTGGAAGCGCAGGAAACCGTGGGCATCTCCGACGATATGTTTGCGGAGTTTGTCCTCCCCTATCAGAAAAAGCTGATGGAGCGGTTCGGCCTGGTGTGCTACGGCTGCTGCGAGCCCCTCCACACCCGCTGGAAATATCTCAAGGACATCCCCAATCTCCGCCGGGTGTCCGTCTCCCCCTGGTGCGACCAGACGGTGATGGGGCAGGTGCTGCCGGGGCGGGCGGTTTTCAGCCGCAAGCCGCTGCCCACCCTGCTGTGCTCCGAGAGCTTTGAAGAGGAGGCTGTCCGGAAGGATATCCGCTTTACCCTGGAAGCGGCCAGGGACTGCAATCTGGAAATCATCTCCAAGGATACCCATACCCTGTGCGGCCAGACCTGGCGGCTCGCCCGCTGGGTGGAGCTGGCCCGGGAGGAAATCGCCGCTTTTTACGGCTAGTTGGCCCCGAATAAAAGAAACCTGTAGGAAAACGGCGGCAGATATGATAAAATGACCGTATGAATACCTGAATTGAAGGAGTGGGCGCCATGGCGGCGGGCCAGGAAGTCCTCTACATGAAGATATACAACTATATCAAGGAGCTCATCGAGGCAGGCGAACTCAAGCCCGGGGATCGGATTCCCACCGAGATGGAGCTCGCTGAGAAATTCCAGGTCAGCCGCATCACGGCTATCCGCGCCGCCAATGAGCTGGAAAAAAGCGGCTATGTTTACCGCGTGCGCAAGCGGGGTACCATTGTCAACCCCCCGCTGCTCTACAACACCTATCCGGGGCTTTCCCAGCCTATCATCCCGATGATTGTCCCCTTCGGCGACGCTTTCGGGGAGAACATCGGCTTTGAGCTGCTGGCCGGTGCCCAAAACGAGGCCCAGAACCGCAACTGCATGCTCACCGTCTACAACACCAACCAGGATGTGGCCACGGAACGGCAGGTTCTGGAAAAAATTGCGGATCTCAACGTGTTCGGCATCGTCTCCTATCCCACCGACGATTCAACCTATGAAAATCTGTCGATTTTCTCCCGGATCCTTATCAAGAACACCCCGCTGGTGTTCCTCGATCGCCCCCTCAGCCTGCCGGGCGTGCCCTGTATCGCCTCGGACAACGAAACCGGGATGTACGAGCTTGTCCGCCGCCTGCTGAAAAAGGGACACCGCAAGCTGGGCTTTTACTGCGACAGCCTGGCCAAATACACTGTGCAGAACAGCCGGTTCAAGGGGTTCTGCCGGGCTCTCATTGAGGCGGGCATCGAGCTGCAAAACCAGTATATTTTTGAAACCCACCCCTTCGGCCTGGAATACGACGAGCTGAAGAGGGCGGGGAAAACGGACGAAACCCGGGAGAACTACTGTGTGGCCCGGATCGTGGACAGGCTGCAGACCATGGCCGACCCGCCCTCCGTCCTCGTGTGCATCAACGATTTATCCGCCGTGGCCCTGCAGCGGACCCTCATCAAGCGGGGCCTGCGGATACCGGAGGACATCTCCATCACCGGGTTCGACAATCATCCGGTGTGCAACCATCTGGTTACGCCCCTGACCAGCGTTTCCCAAAACTTTTATGAAATTGGAAAGCTGTCCATCCAGCTTCTCTTCGATATTAAGGAGGGCAAGGAGATCCAGCCCTTCTACTGCCTGCCGACGCAGGTGGTGGAACGGGAATCGGTAGCTCTCCTTCCCCGCTGATCGCCTCAAACCGCATAGGTATTGTGCCGCTTTTCTCCCGGAAAAGGAGAAGGGCTTGAGAAGCTGTACGCTTTCCAAGGAAAGGACAGGAATTCACCTATGAAGCCGATGAAAAAATGGCTGTGCCTCGTCTGCGCGGCTATCCTGCTGGCAGGCTGCCAGCCCAAGGAGGAACCGGCCTCCTCTCCGGCCGGTTCCTCCGCGGCGGGGAACACCTCCGCCGCGGGCACCACCGCGACCCTCCCCACGGGAGGCAGCACCCAGGGAGAGGGGACTACCGCCGGCACCACCGCCGGGAAAACGGATCCGACAAAGGAGGACCCCACCGTGAGCCAGCCCACCAATTCCCCTACCCAACCCCCTGTCACTACCACCCCCACGCAGACCCCGCCCGCGTCCCTGTCCCCCCTGGGCGCTTACGCCGGGACGGGAGGCGTCACGGCGGACCCCGCCTTTGCCCAGGGTATCGTCACCGGCCGGTATTACAGCCAGATGTTCTATGACCCGGCCAAATACTTCGATCAATGGGCCAATATGAATGTCGGGTGGATCCGCATCGAATTTGAAGAGCACAGCGGCGGGGCCGTCACCTCCAAGGCCCGGTACCTGAAGCTCATCGAGGAGGCCCACAAGCGCGGCATCAAGGTGCTGGGCATCGTGGGTATAAACTCCGTTCCCGGCGGCATGAACACCCTGGCCACCAATCCCCAGGCCTATGTCAACGAGGTGGAAATCCGGCTCCGCGATTACAAGGTGGACGCGGTGGAGATCTGCAATGAGCCGGATATTTTCGGCTTCTGTCAGGCAGGGCCCGGCGGCACCGCCGATTATTCCCTCTACGCCCGCCTGATGATCGAAGCCTATCGCCAGCTCAAGCCCAAATACCCGCAGGCCGTATTTGTCGGCGGCTCCACCTCCCAGGCCCACCGGGAGGTGTGGGTGGGCACCACCGCGGCGGAAAAAAAGGCCAGCATCTTCAACTGCGACATCATGCGGCAATACCGCCGGGAAAACGGCGGAAAGCTGCCGCTGGACGCCATCTCCTTCCATCCCTACGGCAATAACGGGGACCCCAACGGCAAATACTTTTACGTGGAGGGACGCTGGAAGACCTTCGCCCAGTTTTATGCCGACGTGGCCGCCTTTGCCGATGACGACGGCCGCAAAATCATCGGCTCCACCCCCATCTGGATCACCGAATACGGCTTCGACACCAAGCAGATGCCGGGAGTGAACAACAAGGCGAAAAACGCCGTCGCCGACCAACGGTACCGGGCTCTGGTGGCCGAGATGCGGAAAATTCCCAACATCAAGCTGGCCTTCTGGTACACCTGGCAGGACGACGACGCGGGCGGAGAGGGCAACACCTACGGCCTGATGGAAAACAAGGCGGCCGGTTATATTCTCAAGCCGGTATACTATTCCTTCGCCGGTCTGAGCGGCGGCGTGGGAGAAGCCTCCGGTCAGTCCTATCCCGCCATTCTCGAGGCCTACAAGCGGGCCAACGGCTACGCCACGCTGGGCAAGCCCTCCGGCGGGGTGAAGGTCAGCGGCCAGACCGTTTATCAGCTCTTTGCCGATAAAAACGGCAGAAAATCCGCCATTATGATGGCTGCCGGCGGGGAGACCGCCTATCTGGTCACGGAGAATTTCTACGGGTATTATTTCACCGGCACGGGCGTGCCGGATACGGCCCATCTCAGCACCGCCGGCCTTCCCGCCGCCGACACGGCCCAGGACGGGCGGGGGCTGCGGCTGAAAACCGCCCGGGGCAGCCTGACCACCGACGGCCTCACCGTCCGCTTTTCCTGACCCGGCGACACCACCGCTGTAAAGGAGGATTACTTTTGAACGGCCTGTTATACGACGCTTCCATCTCCGCGCTGCTGGCGGACTTTCCCGACAGCCGCCGGCAATACGACGCCTTTCGCTTTCTCGCCAGCCTCCAGGGGGTTCTGAACCGGGAAAGCCCCACCCTGTTCTTCAATTGGGACCGGGAAACCGACGATTTCTGGTTTCACTGGCTGACGGAGGAAAAGGGCTGGCCCGGCCGCGAAATCCGGCGGCTGCACACCCTGCGGGAGCTGCTGGACGCCTTCGCGCCCTTTATCCGAGAAAAGGGGCTGACGGCCTGGGATACCCGGGTGCCCGCCACCGCCAATGTGGCCGCCACCATCTGCGGGGCCGAGGATATCCTGCCCCTGCGCCGCGATCCGGAGGAGGGCAGCCTTTTCCGCCTGCTGACCGGGGAATACGCCGTGCCGGTACGGGTG
>CAKTXU010000035.1 GCA_934630995.1 uncultured Eubacteriales bacterium | reverse complement strand
GCCCTGTGGAGGAAAGCCTCGATCTGTTTGCCCGGATGCGGGCCGGGGAATTTGCCGACGGACAGCTGACCCTTCGGGCCAAAATCGATTTGACCAGCGGCAATTTCAACATGCGCGACCCGGTGCTTTATCGCATCAACCACATGTCTCATCACCGGCAGGGGAACGCCTGGTGCATCTATCCCATGTACGATTACGCCCATCCCATCGAGGACATGCTGGAGGGAGTCACCCATTCCCTCTGCTCCCTGGAATTCGAGGATCACCGCCCCCTGTACAACTGGGTGCGGGACAATGTGGCGCTGGACGCCGACCCGCGCCAGATTGAATTTGCCCGTCTCGGAATCAACTACACCGTGATGTCCAAACGCAAACTCCGCCGTTTAGTGGAGGACCAGGTTGTCGCCGGCTGGGACGATCCCCGGATGCCTACCCTCAGCGGCCTGCGCCGCCGGGGCTTCACCCCAGCTTCGATTCGGGATTTCTGCGAGCGGATAGGCGTCGCCAAGGTCCCCAGCACGGTGGAAACCGCGCTGCTGGAGCACTGCCTGCGGGAGGATTTGAACGCCCACGCCCGCCGGGCCATGGCGGTTCTCCGCCCCGTGCGGCTGACCATCACCAACTACCCGGAGGAGGGCACGGAGACATTCGAGGTGGAAAACCATCCCGCCGATCCTGCGGCCGGTACCCGGACCGTCTCCTTCTCCCGTCACCTGTGGGTGGAGGCAGACGATTTCATGGAGGAGCCGGTGAAAGGGTATTTCCGCCTCTTTCCAGGCAACGAGGTACGTCTCAAGTCCGCTTATGTCGTCAAATGCACCGGCTGCGTCAAGGACGACAGCGGCCGGGTGATCGAAGTGCTGGCGGAATACGATCCCCAAACCCGGGGCGGCAATACGCCGGACGGCCGGAAGGGCAAGGGCACCATCCACTGGGTGGACGCCGCCACCGCGGCGGACGCCGAGGTGCGGCTCTATTCCTCCCTTTTCCTGGATCCCGATCCGGACGCCGGGGACAAGGATTTCATGGACTGCCTGAATCCGGATTCCCTGGAAATCCTGCCGGACTGCAAGGTGGAGGCGTCCCTGAAGGACGCCGCCTCCCCCGCCTCCTTTCAGTTCCTGCGGCTAGGATATTTCTGTGTGGACAACGTAGACAGCGCCCCCGGCCGCCTGGTTTTCAACCGCTCCGTCTCCCTCAAGGACGGTTTTAAAAAGTAAACGACACAATGGAAAGCCCCGCATCCGGAAGGAGGCGGGGCTTTCACCGTTTAGCGCTTATTCCTTATCCAGCAGGGCGAGGACATCGGCCTCCGTCATCCTGTAGGCGCGTGTATAGGAGGATTTGGTAAAGGTGTCGATGACATTCTGCCGGGTCATGGCGGTTTTCTTCTCGACAATCCCGCGCAGCCGATCGCAATTTGCCTTCCAGGATTCCAGGCTGCGGGGAGCCACGACCGCGCCGCCGACGCTGTTGTCAGTCTTGGCCCACCGCTGCATGTGATAAACCATCTCGTCGCTTATCTCTGCAATCAGACCATCGTAAATACTGAGCAGCCGTTCGGTGGCAAACACCGTCCGAAGATAGCTTCCATAGGTGGTGATGAATTTTTCCCGGAACGTCCTGTTTTTCATCAGGCCGCACATGAGATCCGTGCTGAAATTGTGCCCGACTCCGTGACCACTGGGATTGACGATTTCTTCCACCATGTTCCAATCGTAGGTGCTGGGCGACAGGGCCCAGTCCAGGTCATAGAGAATCCATCGCCACTTGTGACCCTCCCCTTTTTCCTTATAAAATCGAATATTTCCCGTATCGGTGTTGTTGAAAAAGGACTCCACGATCCACCAGTTGGCCAACTCGTCCACATCGACGATGGAACAGACATAGTCGTAGTTTTCCTGCACGGTCAAATCATGGGAGCGCACATATTGCAGCAACGCCTTATATTCGTCATAGCTGCCGCTCTTGACCATGCTTTCGCCCTTGATGATGTCGAGATTGTCCGGATCCGCCCCCGTGTGATTGGCTACATAATCACTATTGAGCTTCTCCCGCAGGTCATAGATTCCATAGTACTCCCCGTTGATATACACCACCACCGGGCGGTAGTCCATTATATCCAAATCCATCTGCCCCTTGACCGTCATGGCGCAGAAGGCGTCCCGGATATGGGCGCTGGTGTTATCCTGCCCCGAATCCCGCAGGAGGAAGGAGGAAAAGACGTTGACCTCGCCGTCCTTAAAAAAGGGATAACAGATTTCCTTGGGTCCATATTTATCCCTCAGATTGATGGACAAGCTCTTTTGATCCAATGCCCGGCTATACTGGCCGAAGACCTTGACGCCGGCATTGAACTGGAGCTGGGCATTGCCCTTTTCATCCATATATTCCACATGAATGGGCCGCTCCCAGTCCTTCCAGAAGTTGGCGCCGGTAAAAGGAAAGGTGCTGCTCCGGCCGGGGCCGTCCGCAAGGATACCTGTATTGTAGTCGAATAGATTGGCCGGATCGGTAGACAGGAAGACCACCGGCATCGTGTGCTGACGCCCTAAAACATAACTGCCGGATACGTCGTCTGAGGGAAGTCTTCCCTCCATAAAAGCGCGCGCCCGGATGGTTGTCGTGGCGGTCAGCGCGATGTCCCCGTTATAGACAGGCGACGACGCGGTAGGCGTACTGCCGTCGGTGGTATACCGGATGACAGCGCCGGGACAGGAAATGGTTATTCTGTCCCCGTTTGCCGCATAACCGCTGGAGCGGGAGAATACCGGCGATGGCGTCATCCCCTTGAGGCCGGTGGCCGGGTTGGCTGCGCCCGGCGTCATGGAGGTAAAATAATAGATAAGGGGATCGGTATCCGACACCCGCCCGCAGGCATAGGTATCGTCCAGACGGCCAAATAGAAAGCTGTCCACCACCACGCCAGCGTCATCGGTAAGATAAACGTGATTCCCGTAGCGGTTGAGGCCGATGTCCAGAAAAATTTCCTTTGTCCTGGCATTGTAGCTGTCCTCATCGCCGCAATAGACGACCACGTACTGTCCCGGCTCCAGCGTCACGTCGGGCAATGCCTTCCACAGCGACGGGTCATTTTTGTCAGAAAGCCTGTAGCCGCTCAGGCTGACAGGCTTTTCAGTCGGATTATACAGTTCGATATAATCATAGCGATTCTTGTCCGAGGCCGTCGGCCCGGTGCGGTTGACCGACGCGGCCTCGGATACCATCAGTTCCTTATTTTTGGGATAGCGAGCGCTGTCGATGGAATCAAAACCGGGCAGCGTATTGGCGGCGCCGGGAGTCGCCTTGGCAAAAAAGCACCATTTCTCCGGGTCATTTGCCGTGCGTCCATAGGTGAGATTGGAGGTCAGATCGTTGACAGGGCATTCGTCCACTTTTTTGCCGTCAGATGCGTACAGGGTCAGGAGCGATTCCTTGCCGGAGAGCGAAAAATCGGCGTGGAGCTCACCTTCCGCTTTATAAGCCTTCGATTTGCCTGACAAATACACAATCTGATATCCCCCCGCAGGAACAGTGATATCGGGGAATGTCCATTTATCGGCTTTGGCCGGATCGTCCGACAGGGTGAAGCTGGCAAGCGACAGAGGGCTGTCTCCGTAATTATACAGCTCCACCCAGCTGACGAATTCACCGTCCTCGTCAGTCAGAGTCTGAGTGCCGCTGGTGGAATATTCATTGAGATATATCTTCGCATCAGAGGCTGCGACACCCGAGCCGGAGGTGGCCGGCGTGTAAGTGGCGGAATTGGCGGCGCCGGGAGTCGGCGTTTCGAAATACACCGTATTCCCCTTCTCATCCAGGCCGCAGGTCATGTTTTCCTGCAGATTTCTAATTTCAATGTGTCCCAGTTCCTTACCCTTCGGCGTATACAGATACACATTTTCATTTTCAGAATTGATGCTGTAGGACAGATGGATAATCCGGTTCTCCAGATCCGTGTAATTTTTACCGGAGGCATAGACGAGAAAATATTCCCCCGGCTCTATGGTAATGGCCGGAAAAACAAACTTCCCTTTTTTCCTGGCATCGTCGGTCAAACTGTAGTTTTCCAGATTGATTGCCTTGTCAGTGGGATTGTGCAGCTCGATCCAATCCGGATATTCGCCATCGTTATCGGCCAAAATCCCATTGTTTTTGGCCATTATCTCAGAGAGCTGCACATCGTTTTTACTTGGACCCGACGGCGAACAGGAGGAGAACAGCAGACTTGTCATCATCACCGAAGCCGCCAGCAGCGCCACCCATTTTTTACCCATTTATCTTCAACATCCTTACAGCCGAAATATGCCAATTCCTGGCGAAAGACTGATTTCATCTTACCAGATTACAGGTACGATTGCAAGCCGAAAACTGTGGGAATCGTCCGGGAGTCCCATCCAACCGCCAGAAAACCTTGTGCTGCTGACGGCGTCATTCACCATGCCAAATACATGTCGCCATTTTCCGTTAGTGGTTTGTAAAAGTTATCTATTGATTTTCCCGCCTCGTCTTTTGACTGTCCGCATGCACGCCTTGCGGACAGTCAAAAGCCTTGCAGCGGATTAAATATACAGTTTTTATGAATCACTAGATCACGCTTATTATGATTGAAAAATGCAGAGGAAACAGGTATAGTATATAGGGTTTCTGATTATCGTACATTTTGCAGTCAATCGTTGAACGGAGGAATCGCGTATGCCCTTTTACTGTGACAGCCGTTATCTGCTGTTCCCTGTCAGCTCCACCGCCCATGTAAAGAAGCTCTTGATTGAAGAGGAGAACGGCTCATTGCTGCTCGACCTGGATATCCGCTTGGACGCCCTGCATCCAGAGAGATGGATGGGGATTTCGGTGGAGAGGTTCAGGGGACGAAGCCTCCTCCTGCGGACCGATCCGGAGATGGATGTACCGGTGCGCGAGGCAGATGAACCCGATCCGACCGGCGCGGACTGCCCACTGCGTCCCCGCCTCCATTACACCCCCCGTCTGGGCTGGATGAACGATCCAAACGGCCTTATCTGGCATGAGGGATATTACCACCGGTTTCATCAGTATAACCCTGTCGGGACGGAATGGGGTAATATGACCTGGGGCCACGCCGTCAGCCGGGATCTCCTCCACTGGGAGGAACGGGAGCCCGTCCTGTATCCCGATGAAACGGGAACCATGTTTTCCGGCTCCGCCATAGTGGATTGGGACAACCGGACGGGACTCGGTGAAAACGGCCGTCCTCCCCTGCTGCTGTTCTATACCGCTGCGGGCGGCACCTCCGCGCTGTCCGCCGGCCGTCCTTTCACCCAATGCATGGCTTACAGCACCGACGGAGGGAGTCATTTTACAAAATGGGCAGGCAATCCCGTCCTCCCCTGTGTCACGGATGGCAACCGGGATCCCAAAATCGTGTATTATCCGCCGGAGGACTGCTACATTATGGCGCTCTATCTGGACGGCCATGAATACGCCCTGTTCCGCTCGGAAAATCTGACGGCCTGGAAGCGTCTACAGACGGTCGTTCTGCCGGAGGATTGGGAATGCCCCGACTTTTATTCCCTGCCTCTGGATGGGGACGAGAATAATAGAAAATGGGTTTTCTGCGGCGCCTTTGAACGGTATATGGTGGGCAGCTTCGACGGGCAGCGCTTTGTGCCGGAAACCTGCGAAAAGCGCCTGCACTACGGTGAAAACAGCTATGCGGGCCAAACCTTCGCCGCCGCAGCGCCGGGAGACTCCCGGCGTATCCGCATCGCTTGGAACACCTTTGCCACGGTCCATACCCCCTTCAACACCTGTATGAACGTCCCTTGCGAGATGTCCCTGCGTACCGTCGGCGGCGAGCCGGCCCTGTGCGCCCGGCCCGTCAAGGAGCTTGCTTCCCTCCGGCGGGATACGGCTGATCTGGCGGAGAAGGCGGTGGAGCCCGTCCGCCCCCTGCGGCTGCCCATGGCTGCTGGAAGCGCCTGTGAGCTGTCCCTCGTCGTTGGCGCGGACGCCGCTTCCTTCACCCTTTGCCTGCGCGGGGAGAGCCTGCGGATCGCCCCTCAGGAAGGAACACTCATTCACAGCGTGCAGCCCGAAAAAGCATTGCCGCTGTGCGCCGATGAAGGTCGTATCGAACTCCGTATTCTGGCGGATACCACCTCACTGGAAATTTTCGCGGGCCAGGGGCAGGCCTTTATGGCCAACGGCTGTCTGCCGGATGAAAATCTGGCTTTCGCCGAAATCAAACCAGACGCGCCGCTCACCCTGCAAAAACTGACGCTGTCCATGTTGGAATCCTGCTGAAAAGGAGGGAAGGCACTGCCTTCCCTCTTTTTTGCAAATCGTCCGATTACAGATTGCCGCCGTTCCAGCCCCACTGGCCGGTTTCACCATAGCAGACATAGACGTTCGGCCCGGGAATGCCCAACTCATCCACAAAGGCCTGAGTCACCGCGGCGGTCATCCGTTCACTGGCCCCATCGGCAATATGTCCGAAAGCCAGCACCTCTACAAAAGCCATGGGCTTGCTCTTTTCCCCTTTAAAATACATCCGGCAGTTATCCTCAAAATTCAGCATCAGCCACTCCTCGCTTTTTCCCAGCAAGGAGATGGCGTCTCCCAGGCGGGCCTTCAGCGCCGCCTCCTTCTCCTCGGGCAGCGGCATGTTCACTTTTGTGTTGATAAACGGCATTGCAACTCATCCTTTCTTTTCCTTGTCAAAAACATCGGCCACCAACCCGGACAGCTCCTGATACATGTCCAGATCCGCCAATGGGCGAAGCGCCTCCACAAGGCTACGATAATACCAGCCCTGCTCGGCCCGGCCGCGAAAGAACCGCTCCCAAAGGGCTTCTCCCAAGACGGCAAGATCTTCCGCGATGCTGCGCATATTGGACAGCTTATCGGCACAGACAATCAGCATCACCTCATAGGAGCAGCCGGTTTCCAGCGCCTCGATGGTGTGCGCTTTCCGCTCCTGCCAGGGAGCGCCCTTCTCTTCAGAGCAGGCTTCCACCAGCGCCGCCACCCGGGGCCCAAAGCTCTTTACCAGCTCCTCCCTGGTGACAGCGGTATCCTCCAGGGTGTCGTGAAGCAATCCTGCGGCGACCACCTCGTCCTCGGCACCCTCTCCTTTCAGGAGTATCCCTACCTCGCAGGGGTGGGCGATATACGGCGTTTCCGAGCCCTTGCGTTTCTGGCTGGCGTGGGCTACAGCCGCGAAGGCCGCCGCCCGGTGAATCAAGCTTGTCATTCCATCCGTCCTTTTAGCGCCTGCTCCCACTCCGCGGGCTTGAAGCCCGCCAGCACGACGTTGCCCGTCACCACCAGGGGCCGCTTGACCAGCATGCCGTCGGAGGCGAGCAAAGCGAGCTGCTCCTCCTCGGTCATGGAATCCCATCGTTCCTTGAGGCCGAGAGAGCGGTACACCAGGCCGCTGGTGTTGACAAACTGCTTCAGTGCCCCGCCTTTCCGGCTATGCCATTGCCTGAGCTCCTCCACCGTCGGCCGGTCGGCCTTGATGTCCCTGTCCTCAAAGCTGAAGCCCTGCTCCTGCAGCCACGTCTTGGCCTTCCGGCAGGTGGAGCAGGGCGGGTATTCCAGAAAAAGCATGGCGTTTCACTCCTATTCCCCGATGATTTTAATGAGGGCGTGCTTATCCCGCTTGCCGTCAAACTCGTAATAGAATATCTGCTCCCAAGTGCCGAAATCCAGCCGGCCCCCGGTGACGGCCACCACCGCCTCCCGTCCCATGACGGTGCGCTTGAGATGGGCATCGGCGTTGTCCTCATAGCCGTTGTGGTGATATTGGCTGTAGGGCTTCTCCGGCGCCCGCGCCGATAGCCTCGATGGAATACCCGACGGTGGCAGGACGCGGACGGATGTACCGGAGCATAGCGATATTATCGAAGCCGACGACGCCCACCTCACCCGGAACCTCTATTCCCCGTTCCCGCAGGGCCAGAAGCAGCCGCAGCGCCTGGTAATCGCTGGGCAGCAGAACCGCCGTGCGCGTTTCACTTCCACTCAGGAGCGCGCAGACGGCATCAATATACCCGCTGTCCGTCACCGGCGCCGTTTCCAACGGCAGAGCGGAAGAGGCTTTGAGAAATCCCTCATACCGCCGCCGCTGGGCGTCGATGTTTCCGCTGCCCTCCTGCTGTTTGGCGGAATAGACATAGAGGAGGCGCCTGTAGCCGCGTTCCGCCGTGTGACGGACACAGGCCGCCATGGCGGCCTCGTCATCCAATCCAACATGAGGGAAGCGTTCGGACAGCCGATTGCCCACCGTTGCCAGAGGAAGTCCCTGCCCGGCCAGCCATTGCGCATAGCTCCGTCCCTTCCCAATGGGACAGAGAATCAGGCCGTCCGCTCCCATTCCCCGCAGCCGGAGGATACAATCCTGTTCCCGGGTGAGATCCCGTTCTGTGAGCAACAGCAGGACGGTATATCCCAGCTCCCGGGCACGCGCCTCCGCCGCCGTGGCCAGCTGCGCAAAAAACTCATTGCGCAAATCGAACAGCACCAGACCCAGCAGGCCGGATTTTCCGGAAACCAGGCTGCTGGCCCGCATATCCTTGACATAGCCGTTTTCCTCCGCCGCCTGCAATATCCGATGCCGGGTCTTCTCACTGATACCGGGCCGGTTGTTGAGGGCGCGATCCACTGTTCCCTGGGATACCCCGCAAAGCGCAGCCAGTTCCAGGCTGGTTATCCGTTTCACCTCTAAGTCACTGTTCCCTTCCGCTAGTCAGTAGCAAACATATACGCGCTCGCGCACCACAGCCGGCGCGTCCAGTACGATTGTATCACCCCGGCGGGCATATGTCACGGCCTTGCCGTCGATTTTCACAGCCGGTAAAGCATCGCCGGGAAGCTCCGGCAGCGTCAGCGCGCACAGCGGCAGCTCCCCCTCGTGGAGCCGAATATCCGTTTTTCCATCGTCAGCCTCCACCGTTCCCCAGGCGCTGTCCACGCTCCAGACAATGCGGAAGCGCTCACCGCGGGACCGCCGGGGAGAAAAGCCGATACGCCGGGACGGCATATCGAATTGAAAGCCGCTGATAAGCGGGATCAGAGAATAGCTTGCCATGGAGCGGGCATAGTTGCTGCCGCATTCCATCTCATTCCACGGGTTGCGCTTGGCCCCGTCGTAGCGATCCCGGACGGCCCGGACCAGCTCCACCCCCTCCTTTATCATTCCCTCGCTTATCATCAGAGCGGCAACCTCATACTCACAGCCGGGCCAGCATTCCTGGGCATACGGAACGGACACCACCGGCTGTTCCACCCCCTCCGGATAATCGCAGATGATCGCGCCGCTTTCATCGTTGAGGCAATAGTTCCGGCAAGGGTTGCATTCCTGCCGCATTTCCCGCTTGAAATTGTTATGGTAAAGGCTGCGCAGCGCGGTCCGGATTTTCTCCTCATCAAACAGATGGCCGAGTCCCGCTATACTGGCGTGCCATTGGCCGCAGAGCTGATCGATGGAGCAGCCCCGCCCTATCTGATATTTAATCTCCCCCGCCTCCGTATTCCAATAGGGGGCGTATACGTCCTCATAGGGTTCCAATACAGAACTGTCCCGCAAATCCACCCGCTGCTCGAAATAGGCGCCGTTGAAAAGGTTTTCCTCCGACCAGGACCTACCCTTCTCAAACAGCTTCCGATAAAGCGCGGCCGCGTCGGCATCGCCTACATGTTCGGCCATTTCAGCCCCGGCCTTCAGGGCGCCGAGATAAAAGCTCTCCAGCCAGCTGCTGGGGCCATACAGCTCCATATCAAGGGTATGGTGCTGACGTCCCTCCAGCACGCCGTCTCTGTCGGCGTCCCAGCGGTGCGTATTCTCGGGACTCCAGGCAAACTCGAGGGACTTCTTAACGGACGGCCACCACTCCTTGAGCCAGCCGTCGTCCCCAAAGAGCTTCCAGTCCCGGTAGGTTTTGATCACGCCGCCCATCTGCCCGTCCACACAAGGGTGAAACTCATTTGGTTTTCTCCCCACAGGGAGCTGTAACCGGAAGGACATGCGTCCATTATCCCACAGGTTGTAGCGGTAATCCAGTTCCCGCATGGACCGCTCCAGCCGCGGGAACAGGAAGGGCAGCGCATAGGCGTAATTCCACACATGGGTACAGCTCCCCTCACAGCTTCCGCCGTGCTCGTTCAAGCCCTCCCAGCCGTAGAAGGAGCCGTCCTCCAGCCGCAGGACCGTGGGGCTCTTCAAAATAGACAAATTGGCGGAAACAGCGTCGATAACCTCCTCCGGCAGGGTGGACGAAAACAGCGCGTCCTTGAAATCCAGGGTACGCCGGTAAAGAGATTCCCAATTTTTCAGCGCATATTGGGCGGTTG
>CAKTXU010000034.1 GCA_934630995.1 uncultured Eubacteriales bacterium | reverse complement strand
GGCGGGCGGATTCCTCCCGCAGAATCTCCATACAATCGGCCAGCTCCGTGCCCAGGTTGTAATCCCGGTACGGATCGGGGCTGGGGCCGGTGATGAGGAGGATTTGGCGGTCTACCTAGTTCAGGTTGGTGATGCTCTCCTGCACCTGGCGGAGGATATCCGCCAAATCGCCCAGGGTGACCTCCAGCCGGAGCTCGTACTCCTCGCCCTCGACGAAATAAAACTCAAACTCCGTCTCCCCGTCGCCCAGAACCTCCACCTGCCATTTGGGGGAGTAGACGAACTGGAGATTCTCCGCCTCGGCAAAGGGCACCACGCCGTTGATGCTCAGCTTCCGGGTGACGAAGTTGCCCGAAACCAGATTCTGCCGCTCCCGCAGGGCGATCCGGTAAAGACCGGTCTTGGGCACCGTCAGCTTCCAGGACAGCCATTCCCCGGCGCTCTTCCAGTTGGTGGAGCCGATGGTGTTGAGCAGGATATGGTTGACGTCCAGCGGCTCGCTGGCCGCTGAGGTCCTGTCCGAGATGGGGTAAATAGTGGGGGTGGATTTGCGGTATGTATTCTCCGCCTGTATCTTGATGGGCTCGCTTCCCTCCACCGCCGTCAGCCCCTGGTCGTCGTAGCCCGCCTTGACCTCCCGATAGCCGGGCAGCTCCTCGGCTTTTTTCAGGGTGATTTTGGAGATGGCTATCCCTTCGCGGACACAGGTAAAGGTGAGGGTGTTGTCCCCGGCGGGAAAATAGAAGGAGAAGGGGGCGTTGTAATAGCCGGTGCTGGATTTGAGCGCCGTTTCCTGGAAGCCGAAGACCTCCTCCTGGGTCGGGCGCAGCTCGTTCCCCCGCTCGTCAAATTCAAAACCATTATTATATGGGACGGCGTCCCTGTACATCCGGCTCAGGACGAAAAGAGAGGCCTCGGAAAAGGGGATTTCCCCGTTGATGGCCAGGGAGCGCTCAATATTGCTGGATTTCCCCTCCCGCGTATAGTACTCCACATAGATGACGTACCGGGCGGCGGCATCCAGATGAAACCGGAAGGTCAGAGGCGACTCTCCATCGTCCACGGCGCAGGGGACGCCCTCAAACTCCTGCACCGTCATGTCCGCGGCAGGCTTCAGCACCTGCTCCGGCCCATACGGCACGTCTTTATATTTTTCTGCATAGAGGGAATAACTGTCCGCTGCAGCGGACAGTTCGCCGTTTCCGGAAACGGCGGCATTTTCCTGCGCCGGCGCCTGCGGCGCGGCGTCCCCCTCCGCGACGGCCGTCACCGCCGCGCCCGTCTGCCACAGCAGCATGAGCGCCATGCCGGCGGCCAAGATTTTACGCGCTTTCAATGGAGATTCCTCCTTCGGTCACTGGTCGTTGTATTCGTACCAGGCGACCACATTGGTTTCCGTGGCGCCGGTATTGCCGAAATGCTCGACGCCGATGTTGTTTTTCGCATCGATGGTGCCGCCGCGCTCCAGGATATCCGCCACATCGTTTTTGTAAGCGATGATGAAATCGCTCCGGTCGGCGTTGAATTCACCCACATGGAAGAAGAGGGAGGAGCGCAGGTCTATCTGCGCGCCGGTGTTGGCGACCACCGTTCCGGTTCTCGCGCTGGAGCGGAACCGCATGCCCTTCATCAGCACCTTGCCGTTGGTCACGTCGTAGCCCAGGGTGGGCAGATAGCCGTAAGCGGAGCCGCCGGTGCCGATGAGCTTCAGGGTGTGGTCGGAATCCTTGAGGTTGATGACGCCGAAGGTGGGGCCGTCCATACCGCCGAAGAAGATGCGCACATCCTCCGTGAGCTTGGTCTGGATGGAGAAGGCGGTCATGGTGGCGTCGAAGCCGGGCATGATGATATCGCCGCTGAAGGAACCCTTGTCGGTGTCCTCCATCCGGATGCCGACCTTGGAGCGGTAGACAAAGAAATCATAAATCAGCTCGTCGGTGGTCTTCCCCAGCCGCATGCAGGCGTCCAGGGTATTGTTCAGCGAGGGGAGCAGGGAATTGAACATGGCCGTTTCGCCGTATTCCTTGCCGCTCCCCGGCAGGCCGGTGGAGGCGGTGCGGGAATAGAAATGCAGGTTATAGTGGCAGTTGTATATCACGCCGCGGGCGCTGGAGCCGTCGATGTTGATGATCTCCTTCAGGCAGCAGCCCGCGTTGTATTCGAGATAGTGACCCGCCGTATCCGCCGCCGACAGGTCGTACCCTCTCCAGCCGTTGCCGATGGTGACGTTGAGAGAGTAGATGTTTTTCCCCAGGAAGCGGAAGGTATACGGGTATTTCTTCGAGGAGGCGTAGTGCTGCTCCGGATACCAAACCAGGAAACCGGCAACGCCGGCGTTCTCCTCAATGGAGATGAACGCGTCCGCGTTCTCCTTCCCCTTGCCGTAGGTTGTCAGGAGCACCGTGCCCATCGAAACGGTATGATGGGGACCGGCCGATACGCCCCGCAGCTCCACGCCGGAGGGCACGGTCAGCTTGCCTTTGAGATTATAGGTCCCGGCAGGCAGGTAGACAATGCCGCCGCCGTTGTTTTTGGCCGCGTCCAGAGCCTTCTGAATGGCGTCGGTGGCGTCGGTTTCCCCGTCCGCCTTGGCGCCGAACGCCTCGTCGGTGGCGACGAACAGATCGGTCTTTTCCACAAGGGAGGGCTTCCCGAGGTCAACGTCCACCTTCCAGTCGTCGCTGGCGCGGACATCACCCGCCGTATAGCTCACGGAAATCCCGGCGCTGTTTTTCACCGCGCCGCCCGCGATGCCGTTGTTGGCCAGGGTTGCGGCCGACACGCCCTTTTTCAGCTCCACCGCCTTATCGGCGTTCTGGAATTTGCAGTCGGTCACGGACAGGGCGCTGCCCTCGGCGCTGATGGCCACATCCTGATATTGACTGAAGTCGATTTCACTGATGGAGATGGCGCCCCGCGCTCCCTGCGCGATGGTGATGGCCGGGCCAGCCGCATTTTTCATGCTGCCGCCCATCAGGAACATGGTCGCGTTGTAATCCTCGAGGACGGTCATGCAGGAGGCCCCTTCGGAGCCGTCCGTCTCGATATGCAGGTTGCTGAACTGTATATTGGCCTTGTTGAATTTGATGTTGATGCCGGTGACCACATTGCCGATATCCAGATTGATGAAGCCGCCGTCAAAGCTGACGGCGGGACCGTCGGCCAGCATATTCTTTTCGATGTATATCGCGGTATTGACGTCGCGGATAGAGACGTTGTTGAATTTCTGCCAGTCGGAGCGCTGGAGCACCATGCCGGTGGCCCGCTGCTTCATGCCGGCGGCCACCTGCTCCTCCGTCACGCTCTTGTCGTACAGGGCGTAATATTTCGCCGCGATATGAAAATCGCTTATCCGTCCGCAGTCGGTGGTCATGCCCACAAAAAGCCCGCGGTTGAGGGGGGTCATATAGACGTCGCTGATGTTGTGGAGCTCGTTGCCGTTGGGGCCCGCGGCGATGGCGTTATAGGAATTGACCAGGGTGACGTAACGGATGCTGCTGTAGCCGCCGCCGTTATCGAACACCGAAATAGTCGCCGGATACGTGGCCGGATTCTCCGGATTTTGCTCCGGATAATAGACCGTGACGCCGTAAAGCCCAGCGCCGTCCTTGACCTGGATGAAGGCGCTCTCCCCCGGCATCCCCTTGTTGGCCTTGCAGAGCAGGACGGTGCCTTCGGTGATTTTTTCCGGCTGCTCGTCGGGATTATACCAGTCGCCGACCAGATAAACGGAGGTGTGGATGGTCAGGGATTTCCCGAGAAGATACTTGCCCGCGGGAACATAGAGCCCGCCGCCGCCCTCCTTGTTCAAATCGTCCAGGGCTTTTTGAAAGGCCACCGCGTCGTCGGTTTCGCCGTCTCCCTTGGCGCCGTAATCCTTGACATTGGCGCTGACGACCACCCGGGGCAGTCTGTCATATCCGGTATCGATCACCTTGTAGCGGCTGTCTGTCTCCCCTCCCTGAGAGGAAGAGCCGCCGCTGCTTCCGGTCTTTTCGGGGGTGCAGCCGGCCAAGCCCAAAAGCAGCGCGGCACTGAGCAGAAGCCCCGTCATGCGGCTGAATGATTTTTTCACAAAATCCCATTCCTTTCCTTCGTACCGTTTTCCGAGCTGCCGGGCGCCTCGGACGCCCGCGGCCTCGCCGGATGCAAAAAACCGGCAGGGGATCAGGGTTTCCCCAGCCCCTGCCGATTTTCCTATCGGGGGTATCGGGTATGGTTTTCCTTGCTTGTTACGCCTTAGGTGTCTTTTTGCGGATAACCAGGAAGTAGTACGCCGCTCCGCCGCCGGCCAGGAGTATTATCACGCCCGCCGTGACGAGTATCGGCACCAGCGGGCTTCCCCCGCCGTCCTCCGTCGCGGCTGTGGTGGTCGTGGTCCCGCCGCCCGCGGCGGTCGTCGTCGTTTTCACCGTCGCCGTGGTTTCCGCGGGGGCCGTGGCGGTTGTGGTGGGATTGTCCGCCGGCGCGGTGGTGGCGGGCGGCTCCGGGATATCGTCCGGGCCGGAGGGGGCGTCCCGCTTGACCGCCAGATCGACCAGGCTGATGTAATCCAGCTTATAGGTCATTTTCCCGCCGGGCCAGGCCTCCAGGACAAACCAATCGATTTTGGAGAAATCCACCGCTTCCCCGCCCGTGGTGACATCGCATTTGAAGCCGTCCACCTCGGAGGTATAGCTGCCGCTCTTGCCGTTTTGCGCGGGGTCGAGCTCCACGATGATGTAGTTCCACCCGGTTTTGATGGCTTCCTTGCCCACCCAGAGCATGTAATAGCAGTTGTCGTTGCGCGAAATGCTCTTGTCGGCATTGGAGCCGAATTTGATCCGCAGAAAGGCGCCGTCGCCCTGCTCCGCCATCTTGGACACGTCGTCGATGTAATACCACATCGCAAATCCGGGCTTTTCGGCCGCCGCCGCGTTGACATACCCGGCCCCGTCCCATTTGTCGTCCCCGCATATCCAGATGGACAAGGGGCTGGAGGAAGCGGCGGGAGACTTCTGGAAGAAGCTCCCGGTCCCCTCCTTTTTATCCTCGCTGTCAATACCGGCGGTTCCCAGGGCGGTCATGCCCGCCATTCCCAGCGCCTGTCCGGCTTCTCCCGTGATGCTGTCGCCGTTAAAAATGCTCGCTACCGTCTGATAATACTGCACCTCCGACGCCGCGCCGGCCTGGAGGCCCGCCGTCCATCCGGCGGTCAGGGCCATGGTCAGAAGAAGGGCGCCGAACCGTTTGCCTCGCCTCATGTTGTGATCCTCATTTCATTAGCAGTCGGAGGGCCGCTCCGGATTTACTCAATGGGGTCGCCGTTGATATCCACATCCGGTCCGTAGAAGAAGCCTTCGATGTAGCCGTTGATGACGCCGGCAATGGATTCCATCGCCGCCTGCGGCGTGTATTCGGTATCCCGCACGCAGGTGTAAATCGCCGCGCCGATCTGATCGCCGCCCGACATACCCCAGGAACGGTCGACCACCGTTTTGTCGGCACAGAGCTTCATCATTTCGACGGTGTGCTCATCCCCGCCGAAGGTGTTGTACAGCAGGCCATCGAAATAGGCGTCCTCATCGGCGGCCAGGGAGCCGTTCAAAGGCTCGCTGATGGCGTCGAAAACGATGGCGGCTTTCTTGGCGTCGGCCGTGTTGTTTTTGAGCATCACCCAGCTGTTGGAAGAAACGCTCATCTGCTGATAATCCGAGGCGTCCGGGCCCTTAGGCAGCGGAACCAGGCTCCATTCGTAGCCTTCCTTGAAGTTGGCGTTGAGCGCCTCAAAGTGATCGACGCTGCCGACAAAGAAACCTGCCTGCGCGGCGTTGAAGGTACCCACCATGTCCTTGTCCGCCGGCACCAGGACGCTGTCCACGTATTCCAGCTGATGCAGGTAGTTGAGGGCGTTCTGCGCGGCGGTATCCAGCAGGCCGAAGGAGAGCTTGCCCTCGCTGTTCTCACGGATGATGGAGCCGCCGTTGGCGAAAATCATGGGCTTTTCAAAGTTGTTGGCGTGCCAGTCGACGACGCCGACGCCCCATTGATCGATTTCGCCGCCGGATTTGCTGGTGGTCAGGGCCTTGCACAACTCCTGGAACTTGGCAAAGGTCCAGTTGTCCGCCTTCACCAGGTCATAGGGATCCTCCAGGCCCTCGTTTTTCAGAAGGGTCTTATTATAGAACATAAGCGAACCGTAAGCACGCTGCGCCAGCTGATACTGCACGCCGTAGACGCTGTTCCCGTTGGTGTAGGCGTCGGTATGGTTTTTGAAGAATTTCTCCTGCTTCACATCGAACCCCTCGATGGTGTTCAGGTCCATCAGGGATTTGGAGCGGTTGAGCACCTGATACCGCTGGTAGTCGACCTCGATGAAGTCCGCGAATTTGTCGCCGCTCATGATAGCCGTATTGACCTGGTCAAAGAAGGTATCGGCGGCGACGGCCACCTTCTCTATCTTGCATTTGTATTTCTCCTGCACCTCGTCGTACAGAGCCTTGCGCGCGTCGCCGTAGTCGCTCTTGCCGGCTTCGGGATAGTTGTACCACTCCCAGAGCGTAGCCCAGGTGAAGGTGTAGCCGCGCAGATCCACGACCTCCTTCGCGGTGCTGGAGGTGGGCTCCGACCCGCCGGTGGAGGCGGCGCCGGAGGAGGTGTCCCTGTTGTTGCCGCAGCCGCCCATTGCCAGCAGGGACGCCGTCAGCAGCGCGCAGGATGCCATGCCGATTACTCGTTTGATCATAGTTTTGTGCCATCCTTTCACAAATTTTGTGTTGTCTGGATTTTCTTTGCGATATGTTCGCGCCGGACCTTCGTAGAGGAAGGCTTGAACGTCGGAAGGTCCTGTGCCCGGGTGCGGCTCCCAAGGATTCCCATCACAATCAATAACAAATGTCATGATGTATTCCCTCATCAAAGAGCCTTACTCTGAGCAAATCATGTTGGCCTCTGAAACCAATTTATCACAACTTGTCACCAATGTCAAGGACAAATTTGGTGATAATTTTAGGGTTTTCTGTATGAATGGAGGGATAATGCCATGAAGAAGCTGAACTTATTTCATTTCTCCTGTATATTATATACAATTCGTATTGGCTCATCAAATATGAGCTAATATCTTGAAATCCTGTTATTCTCTGGGATTTTTTTGCCTTTTTTCGTCTGTCGGCGGCCCAAATGAGCCTTTTTGAATTAAAATTTCACCGAATTTGTCATTATTAATTGACATCTATTTAAAAAGGAGCTATAATAAAAAGTAATTTAAGGGAAAAGAGGGTTACCATGGAGCCCGAAAAGAAATACAAATATGATATCGTTATCGACTATGTCACAAAGTACATTTCCGCCAACTCCCTGACCGAAGGCGACCGTCTTCCCACCGAGCAGCAGATTTCCGAAAGCCTCAATCTGAGCCGTATCTCGGTGCAGCGGGGAATCAAGCGTTTGGAGAAGGACGGCATCGTGTATAGGGTACAGGGCAGCGGAACCTTCGTCGGGGCCGCCTCCGCCCGCCCCAGCAGCAATCTGATGATCCCCTTTCTCATGTCGCGTCAGTTCAATCAAATCCATGGCCTGGATATCATCCAGGGCGCGCAGGATTTCATGATGAACAACGCCTGCCATCTCTCCCCTTACTGCGTCAGCGGCAATGATCCCGCCGAATATGAACGGAGCATCACCAGTCTTATCAACAGCGGCTCCCGGTGTCTGATGGTCATGTGCCCCGAGGCGGCCTACGACGAATCCTTTTATGTCCGCTATTTGCAGGAGGGCGTCAAATTCATCTTTATCGATACGAAAATCGATTCCTTCTTCAAGGTCAATTACGTTTCCAGCGACAACGAGATGGGAGGCTTTGTCGCCACCGAGCACCTTATCCGGCAGGGACATCGGAAAATCGCCCTCATCTGTCACCACATGCTCGTCAACTGCTACAAGAACCTGGCGCTGCGTATGCGCGGCTATACCCAGGCCCTGAAACGATACGGTATCCCGGCGGAGAAGGATTACATCCGGTTTTGTCCCCACGAGGATAATGTAGCCGAAGTGGTCGACGACCTGATGTCCGGGGACAATCCGCCTACCGCCCTCTTTACCTTGAACGACACTGCCGCCGAAATCGCCATTCACGCCTTGCGGTCCCGCGGCCTGCGGGTGCCGGAGGATGTGTCGGTCATCGGCTTCGACAACCTGAAGCCCCATCTGGGCATTTCCACCGTCGAGCAGGATTTTTACCGGATGGGCTTCTACGGCGCCAAGTTGGCCCTGGATAATCTCCGGGACGACAAATATCCCACCACCTCCTATTGCATCCCGGTCAAATGCATTGGCCGCGCTTCGACCATTCCCGAAAAAACGGTCGAGGTTGCCCGCTCCTCCCAATTGGTCGGCGCCTCGAAAGCGTAACCCGTTTCTTCATTGGGCGTCCCCGCCGCGGCGGGGACGCTTTTTTCAGCCGCAAAAGCGGAGAGGCAAAAGGATGGCGCGAACAGTTTACGTCCGCGCCATCCTCTCAATTATACGTCTTCCGCTGAAAGCATTCCGTTTGCTTTGTCTTATTTTCTCTTCTTGAGAATCACCAGGGCAGCCGCGGAAATCGCCAGGACAGCGCCCACAGCGATGGCCGTGCCGGATTCGCCGGTGCCGGGGTTGGGATTCGGATTGCCCTCTTCAGGCTTGGTGGCGGGCTTGGTGGTGGTGATGCCCAGCTCCTCGTCGGTCAGCTTCTCATCCGCGCCCACGCTGTAGATATAGACATTGTCCATGTAGATAGCGGTCGCGGCCGTGGGCTTGGTCATGAAGCGGACGCTGTTCGCGCCGGCAAACTCCAGATTTTTCTCCGCGTTGACAAAGGTGGGGCCGTTGCCGTTGCGCACGGCGTCGGCATAACCCAGCGCTACCGTGCCGGAGGTGTTGTTGAAGGGCAGCACCAGACGGTTCCAGCCCTTGTTGAGGGTTTTGAGCCACCAGGTCATGTTCTGGGCGTCGTTGGCGTCCGCCTCGGCGTTATAATAGGCCTGCACGATGGTCTCGGTAAGGACGGTGGGATCCTCCACATACACGTCCATGATCAGGTAGGCTTCCTTCGCGTTCTTCATCTGCGCCAGACTGGTATCCGGAGTCAGGAGCGCGGCCACCTGATACTTCAAGGTATCCTTTTTCAAATCGAACTTCAGGGAAGCGGCGCCCTGGGTCTTTTTGTCGGTGCTCAGGGTGCCCGTCAGGTCGCCGGAGGTGTTGACCTTGTCGCAGGAGTAGATCAGATCCGCGCGGCCGCCGGTGGGCAGCTTGATATCGTTAAAGCCCTCGGTGGAATTGACGCTGGTATCCGTCAACTTCTTGGTCATGTCGATGACCGCGATGTCGTCGATACAGATGTCCGCGAGAGGTGTATCCGCGCTGCTATTGGGATCGGCACCCATATTGAACTCTTTGATGGTGGACAGATCGTAGGTTTTGGCGTTTTCGCCCTTGCCATCCTCCGTCCACTTTTTCCAAGTTGCATCATCCTGGGCATCCTTAAAGGGAAGGACAACCTTCACCCAGCCGCTGTAGGCGCCTTTCGCCGGGCCGTTTTCACCAGTAAAGTTTGCCGCCCAGTCGCCCCAGTAAAGGCGTTGGCCGTCTTTGTTGATTAGCCGGAAGGTGAATACATAGCCGTCCTTATAGTCGGCCTTTTTATCAATTTTCATCCAAAAGCTCAGAGCCAGATCTTGAAAGGCATAGTCGGAAACGTCCATATAATCGGACGTGCCGCCCGCCCATTCCTTGTAGCTGCTCATCCAGATGGACCAATTCTTGGCACTGGGCGTGATTTTCCAGAACCCGTCACGCGCATCGTCCTTGGTGGAAGACAGGCTCATACCGCCGTTGCCAACAGGCCCGGCATCCGCCTTCTTGGTGGTATTGCAGTTATGGAGCGGAGCGACCGCCTGCGTGGGAATGCCGGAATAGACGCCGCCGAGGCCGCTGTCGGTTCCGCCGGGGATTTTCATGTCCGCTGCCGAGGCGCTGAAGCTGCTAAGCATCAGGGCCGCTGCGGAAACAAACGAAGCGATCAAAGGCGCTTTCCTTTTGCTCATAAATTCATTACCCTCTTTCCATTGATTTGTTTTAAATTATACACGCAATTGTTCGCCGTGTCAATAGTTTATGGATATTTAATTTGATATAGATGGTTCATATTTGGTAAATATGCTTATTTTGCCACATTTTTTATTTTTTCTTCCATATTTTGTGAGAGCCTATTTGCTCATAAACAACATACATTTTGCTTTGTCCTCTTTTTTGCCACTAGACACAGAAAAGGGCCCACGGGCGGAAAAGCGCTTCCGTCCGTGGGCCTTTTGGC
>CAKTXU010000033.1 GCA_934630995.1 uncultured Eubacteriales bacterium | reverse complement strand
GTTTAGCCTGCGCCCTTGCTTCCATGACGTTACTCTCCTTTCAACCGCTTACTTCGAGCTCTTGGAGCCGGTATGGCCCCGGAAGGTGCGGGTGGGGGCGAATTCGCCCAGCTTGTGCCCGACCATGTCCTCGGTCACATACACCGGCACATGCTTACGGCCGTCGTGGACGGCGAAGGTGTGGCCGACGAAATCCGGGAAGATGGTGGAGGCGCGGCTCCAGGTTTTCAGGATCCGCTTCTCGCCGGATTTATTCATTTCCTGGACCCTTTTGAGCAGCACGGGCTGTACGAAAGGACCCTTCTTTACGCTTCTACCCATAAATAATGAACTCCTTTCGTTTACTTGCCGCCGCGGCGTTTAACAATGAACTTATCGCTGCGGTTGTGGGTCTTGCGGGTCTTATACCCCAGCGCGGGCTTGCCCCAGGGAGTCACAGGACCCGGACGGCCGATGGGGGATTTGCCCTCGCCGCCGCCGTGGGGGTGATCGCAGGGGTTCATGACGGAACCGCGGACGGTGGGACGCCAGCCCATGTGGCGTTTCCGTCCAGCCTTGCCCAGCTTGATGTTCTCATGCTCGACATTGCCCACCTGGCCGATGGTGGCCATGCAGCCCAGCGGGATGTTCCGCATCTCACCGGAGGGCAGGCGGATCAGCGCCATGTTGTTTTCCTTGCCCATGAGCTGGGCCATGGTGCCGGCGCTGCGGGCCAGCTGCGCGCCCTTGCCGGGATAGAGCTCCACATTGTGGATGAAGGTACCGGTGGGGATGTTGGACAGCGGCAGGGCGTTGCCCGGCTTGATGTCCGCCTCGGCGCCGGCGGTGACGACGTCGCCCACCTGCAGGCCGACGGGAGCTACGATGTAGCGCTTCTCGCCGTCTTCATACTGAAGCAGGGCGATATGGGCGCTGCGGTTCGGATCATATTCCAGGGTCTGGACGGTGGCGGCCATGCCGGTTTTGTTCCGCTTGAAATCGATGATGCGGTATTTCCGGCGGTTGCCGCCGCCGCGGTGGCGGACGGTGATACGGCCGTAGCTGTTGCGGCCGGCGCTTTTGTTCATAGGAGCCAGCAGGCTCTTTTCCGGTTCCACCTTGGACAGACCGCTGTAGTCGATAACGGACATACCGCGGCGGCCCGGGGTGGTCGGCTTGTAATTCTTGGTGGCCATTCCGATTTCACTCTCCTATTACTTGGCTTTGCGGGGCGGCGCCACACGGCCGGGGGCCGTTTTCCGTCCCATATATGCCCGAAAGCCCGTCGGGGCTTTCTTCCCTCGGCCGTCAGGGGGAGGGATGCTGTGGCCTTTGAGCCCGCCGGCAGGCGGGCCTCCTCCTCCGCAGGGGAGGAGGGAAACGGGGAAGGGGCGCCGGTTTAGAACATACCGTCGAAGAACTCGATGGTCTTGGAATCAGGGGTCAGGGTGACGACAGCCTTTTTCCAGGCCGGCGTGTAGCCCTCGTTGCGGCCCATGCGGCGCTTGCGGCCCTTCATGCTGATGGTATTGACCTTCTGCACCTTGACGCCGAAGATCTCCTCCACCGCCTTGGCTATCTGGATTTTGTTGACGCCGTCGGCCACCTTGAAGGTGTACTTCTTCTCCGTCAGGGCCTGCACGGCCTTTTCCGTGATGACGGGTTTGAGGATGATATCACGGGCTTCCATTACGCGTACACCTCCTCGATTTTCGCCACGGCGTCCTTGACGACAATAAACTTGTCGGCATTGAGGACATCGTAGGCGTTCAGGGTGTTCACCAGGGCGGTTTTCACGCCGGGGATGTTGCGGGCGGATTTGATGACGGCCTCGTCCTTTTCAGGCAGGACCAGAAGCACCTTGCGGTCGGCCTCCAGCGCCCGCAGCATGGCGGCCACGGTCTTGGTTTTGATTTCGGTCAGGGACAGCTCGTCCAGGACCAGCATTTCACCCGCGAGGACCTTGGAGGAGAACGCGGACTTCAGCGCCAGCCGGCGCATTTTCTTGGGCAGCACATACTGATAGCTGCGGGGCTTGGGACCAAGGGCGATGCCGCCGTGAGTCCACTGGGGAGCGCGGGTCGAGCCCTGGCGGGCGTGGCCGGTGCCCTTCTGGCGCCACGGCTTCTTGCCGCCGCCGCTGACTTCGGCGCGGGTGAGGGTGGACTGGGTGCCCTGGCGCTGATTGGCCAGGTAATTGACGACGGCGCTGTGCAGGACGGGGCCGTTGGGCTCGATGCCGAAAACCTCGGCCTTGAGCTCCATTGTGCCGGTCTGCTTGCCGGTCATGTCATAAGTCGATACAGTAGGCATTTCGATTTCCTCCTTCCCTTACGCCTTCTTGACGGAATCAGAGAGCAGCACTACACCGCCGCGGGGGCCGGGTACGGCGCCGCGTACCGCGATGAGGTTGTTCTCGGGATCCACCTTGACGACGTCGAGGTTCTGCACGGTCACGCGCTCCGCTCCCAGGTGTCCGGCGCCCTTCATGCCCTTGTAAACACGGGACGGGGACGAGCAGGCGCCCATGGACCCCGCATGACGGGCCACCGGGCCGGTGCCGTGGCTTTCCTTCAGCCGATGGAAGTTCCAGCGCTTGATGGCGCCGGCGTAGCCTTTGCCCTTGCTGGTGCCGACTACGTCGACCCGGTCGCCGGCGGCGAAGGTATCCGCCTTAACGATGTCGCCGACGTTCAGCGCGTCGCAGTTTTCCAGGCGGAATTCCCGCAGGGTTTTCTTGGGAGCGACGTCTGACTTGTCGAAGTGTCCCTTCATGGGCTTGTTGACCCTCTTGGCGGAGACGTCGCCGAAGCCCATCTGGATGGCGGCGTAGCCGTCGTTCTCAACGGTCTTCTTCTGGACAACGACGCAGGGACCGGCCTCGATGACCGTGACCGGGACGACATTGCCCTTCTCATCGAAGATCTGGGTCATCCCGATCTTCTTGCCGATGATGCCTTTTTGCATGTCTATACCTCCTTGGTTATTGGTTCCCGGCGGGATTCGCCGGGAACATGACCTCGCCCGTGGAAACTGTCAAACCCGCATCAGAGTTTGATTTCGATTTCCACGCCGGCGGGGAGCTCAAGCCCCATCAGGGCTTCAACCGTCTTGTTGGAAGGCCGGAGGATGTCGATGAGCCGCTTGTGGGTGCGGGTCTCAAACTGCTCGCGGGAATCCTTGTACTTGTGCACGGCCCGCAGGATGGTGACAACCTCCTTCTCGGTGGGGAGCGGGACGGGGCCGGACACGCGGGCGCCGGTGCGGCGGGCGGTCTCCACGATCTTCTCGGCGGACTGATCCACCAGCTGATGATCGTACCCCTTAATACGGATTCTGATTTTTTCCTTGACTGCCACTGAAAAACGCCTCCTTAAAAAATTGAGTTGGCGGGCGGCGCCGAAACCGTACACCCTGCCGGGTGTTTCGCGTCCGGCCGTGAAAAAACCGGAAACTTGGCGGTCTCCGGGTACGGAATCAGCGTCCTGCGCGCAAAAAGAATCCATGGAGCCTCCACGGACGCTCTTTCCCCGCAGTTATTCCTTGTCGCCCGGTTTAAAATCGGACATACTCAGCGGAAAAACCGGCTGCCAAGAGCCGCAACCTCCCGCTTCATCGCATATCGTGCAGTCTCGCGCCCCGCGTCAAATGGGCATACTACACCCTTCCTTCGCAATCGCGCCTGATTATCTTACACTATCGCGCAGCAAAAAGCAAGGGTTTTTGCGATCTTTTTTTAAAAAAAGCCGCTGTTTCTGCGGCTTCCCGGGATATCAGCGGAGACTTGTCCATATCTGGTGGCCCGCCGGCGCAGCACCACCAGGGATTGATGTGCGAGGGCCGGGGATAAAAATCCCCGGCCCCGTTTATCCGATAAAGTACCGGTACAGTCCCACCGCCACCGGCACCGCATAGAGGAGCAACAGAAGCGCCGCCACCGCTGTGATCAGCGCTATCCTGGACCCGAACTCCACCAAGCCGTCTCCGCGGACCAGCCAGCCCAGACGGCGGCGCAGCAGGACGGAGGCTAAGAGGACAAGAGCGGTTCCGCCCGCCGCCAGCCAGCCGGGCAGCAGCCCGGGAGCGGTAAAGCGCAGCTCCACCACGTTGTCGCCGGCCTCCAGCGGGATGGCCATCAGAATATCGGCAGCCTTACCGGCAGCGGCTTTTTTACCGTTGACCGTGCAGCTCCAGCCGTCCAAAGCCGCCACCGGCAAGAACAGGCATTGCTCCTGTGCCGCATCGGCAATGGTGACCGTCAGGGAGGCATTCCCCGCTGTCACGGACACACCGGTATTCTCCGCCTCCAGCTTATCCCCGAGAGCCAGCAAGCGCCGGGCATCCAGCAGAGACAGATCCAATGCCCGCAGATACTCCCCTTCCACCGTTACCGTCTCATTTTCAAAATATCCCAGGTACAGCACATTGTTGTTTAACATCGCCGGATAGACGGTATTGACCGGCCGATCGGCGGAGGGAACGGCGATCGCCTCCCCATTGACCCGCAGCCAGGAAGAGCTCCCTTTATAATATAGGTACTGTGAGCCGCTCACCTGGAAGGTGAGGGAGCCGTCCCTGTTTTCCGCCTCGGGAATGGTCAGCAGCGGGGCCTCTTCCCCCGACAGCAGGGCATAGAGACGGTTCTGATTTTCCACCCAGTCGTTGGTCAGGGCGGTTTTCTCCGCGAAAGAGGCGGGCGCCAGCAGGCCGAAGGGGGGGTGAAAGGCGTTTTCATACAGCCGCAGACCTTGCGCCTCACGGCCGGTATCGGTATACAGCGGCCCATCCAGCGGCTGGAGGGACATCGTCTGTCCTATATGCAGCAGTCCGTCGGTGAAGGCCGTCCCGCCGGGATCGCAGATACGGGTGTACACGGTGGTATAGCCCAGACGGTTCATGGCCGTCTGGAGGGCGGGCTCGATGAGGTGGGTCCAGTTGGACAGCCCCGGTACCCCCATGCTCAAATCGTAGTTGGTGCCCAGCTGCGCGCCCATGTCCTTGACCCGCTCCACACGGGTATTCCCGTCAAGCTCCAGCCCCTTGCGGGCTTCCACGGCATTCGCAATCAGGTGGGAGCCCTTTTCCTCAAAATTCGGATACAGGGATTCGGAAAAGGTGCCCGCGCTGTAAACCGCCGTTTCCGTCAGCAGCAGCAACCCCACCAGAACCAGGGACGCCCGCCTTCGTCCCACCCGCAAAGCCAGATAATACACAGAAACCAGAAGTGCGAAAAGAAGCCCGTACTTCCAGCCCGGGGGAATGGGGAAAAGCCCCTCCTTCGTATCGCACTGAAACCAAAGCAGCACCACGCACGTCAGCACAGCCGCCGACGCGCCCAGCAGCAGCGGCAGGGCGGCGGAGGGCCGGATCAGACGGAGGCCGCCACGGCGCAGGGTATACGCCCCGGCCAGCACCAGGACAAAGGTCAGAAGAAAACCGAAACGCATGGGGAACATCATATAGGAACCCATGTGCCAGATGAGATCGATGTTTTCAAACAGGATGGGAAGGGCCAGCAAAAGCACGGATACCAGTAAAAAAACGCCCATCCGGCGCTCCCGGCGGAATAGCCGGGTCAGGAAGATGAACAGCAGGGTCACAAGGAGGGCGGAGCCTACCAGCATTCCCGTCTTCTCCGGATAGGTTTCGATTCCCGTCTGCAGGATGGCGGAGATATTGGGACCGCCGGCAAAGCGGGAGGAGGAAGAGATATTGAGGACGGCGGGCAGGCTCACCGGCGCGCTGAGCAGCAGGGCGGCCACCGATGACCAGCCGAACCGCCACACCGCGGGCACCCGGTCCCTTCCCGGCCGGACCAGCAGGATAAACAGGCCGCCGCAGAGCAGCAGAGCCAGATACAGCATATAAGACAGATAGATATCCTGCACGAGGCACAGGGTCAGGGAGCCGAGATACAGCCACACCCGTCCGCCGCGGCACAGAGTCCACAGCCCCAAAGCGACCAGAGGCAGGAGAATCATGGTGTCCAGCCAATGAATATGGGCGTAATATTGATAGGTGTAGCCGGAAAAGCCGTATAACAGGCTCAGCGCCGTCCTCCAGAAAAGGGAGAGGGAAAAGACCCTGTCCAGAAACAGGTGGCAGGTCACACAGGTAAGCCCCAGCTTGATAATCAGAAAAAAGGACATGGAGGGCAGAATGAAATCCCGGGGCACCGCCAGAAAAAACAGCAGGTTCACGGGGGAGAGGAAAGCGCTGCGCCCCGCCACGCCCGCCATATTGATTCCCAGGGCGGTGTCCCAACTGAAAAAGAGGGAAGCCTTGCCGTGCAGAACATCCCAGAAATGACAGTATTGGGGGATGAACTGGTCGGACAAATCGTATTTGGATAGCATATGCGATCCAAACGGGTAAACGCCCAGCAGGGCATAGGCCAGCAAAAGAAGGGCCGCAGCCAGGCCGAAGGAAAGCAGGAGTCCCGGCCAGAGCCTGCGCCTGGATGCACTCTCCGCAGGCATCGCCGTCACTCCTTTTCCTTTGAGGACTCCGGCTTCCCGCTGTCCTCCCGCAGGATATACAGGGGGCGCCGTTTGGCTTCCAGATAGGTTTTGGACAGATACTGCCCCAGGATCCCCATGCAGAACAGTTGGATGCCGCTGATGAAGAATAGGATGCAGACCAGGGAGGGCCAGCCGCCCACCGGATCCCCCCAGATGAGGGTCTTGACGATGATGACCAAAATCATGACAAAGGAGGCCAGACAAAAGACCAGTCCCGCCACCGAGGCGATGGACAGAGGCAGGGTGGAAAAGGCGACAATGCCGTCCAGGGAATAGAGGAAGAGCCTCCAAAAACTCCATTTCGTCTCTCCGGCCACCCGGGCCACATTCTCATATTCCACCCACTTGGTGCGAAATCCCACCCAGCTGAAAATCCCCTTGGAAAAGCGGTTGACCTCCGGCAGAGAGAGGATAGCCTCCACCACCTGACGGGTCATGACCCGGAAATCCCGGGCCCCGTCAGCGATTTCCGTGCGGGACAGCTTATTGATCAAACGGTAAAACCGCCGAGCGAAAAAGGAGCGTATCGGCGGCTCCCCTTTCCGGGAAACCCGGCGGGCCGCGGCGCAGTCCCAGCCCTCCTCCCGCACCGCCCGTATCATTTCGGGTAGCAAAGAGGGGGGATCCTGCAAGTCGGCGTCCATGACGGCTATCAGATCTCCCGACGCAGCCGCCATGCCGGCCAGCATCGCGGCCTCCTTCCCGAAATTCCGGGAAAAAGCCAGCACCCGCACCCGAGGATCCCGTTCTCTCAGGGCCCGGGCGGCGGCCAGCGTCCCATCGGCAGAGCCGTCATCCACCAGGATAAGCTCCAGCCGTGCCTCCGGCAGATCACCGGTCACGGCTGACAGCCGGTCGTAGAACAGGGGTAGGGACGCCTCCTCGTTATAGCAGGGCACCACGATGGACAGCGTATACCATCCCGGATTATTGGCAAGCGGCAAGGCGCTCCCTCCCATCATTTTCTTGTTTTTCCCAGTTTACCATATTCGGCCAAACCCTGCAATCCCAAGAAACCTGTTTACACCGGCTGGCCCATGGTATAATATAACAGTGGGGAGATAGGCCCGAAATGCTGCGGGACGGCCGTGCACTCCCCTGAAAATATTCTCCATCCATAATCCCGGTTTTTCACATGTTTTTCACACGCGTTTGCCATACTGATAGAAAACAGCCCGACAGTAGCGCGAAAGGGAGGACAAGCCTATGGAACCGGCCGCGAAAAAAATCCTCATAGTGGACGATGAAATCCGCATGCGCCGGATTATCACCGATTATCTCCGCATCAAGGGCTATGACACGGCGGAGGCAGCCGACGGGGTGGAGGGACTGGAAAAATTCTCCACTGAAAACCCGGATTTGGTCCTGCTGGACGTAATGATGCCCCGGATGGACGGCTGGGAGGTCTGCCGCCATATCCGCGCCAAATCCCGGGTGCCCGTCATCATGCTGACCGCCCGCGGGGAGGAGGAGGACGAGCTGCAGGGCTTTTCCCTGGGCGCGGACGAATACATCCAGAAGCCCTTCAGCCTGAAAATTCTGCTGGCCCGTATCGAGGCTGTTTTCCGCCGGGGCAGCGGGGAGGAACCGGCTCAGGAAAAAAACGTCGGCGGTTTATCCGTCGATATGGCCGGCCGGGAGGTCCGGGTGGAAGGCCGCCCCGTGGAGCTGACCTACACCGAATTCGAGCTGCTGACCTATCTGATGAATAACGAAGGGGTCGCCCTCTCGCGGGATAAAATCCTCGACAACGTCTGGCGGTATGACTATTACGGCGATGCCCGGACGGTGGACACCCACATCAAAAAGCTGCGCAGTAAGCTGGGTGCCTATGGGGATTGCATCAAAACCATCCGGGGCATCGGCTATAAATTTGAAACGTGAGGATACCGCCCATGAAACTGCATACTGTCCCGCCGCCGGCGGAAGGGGCCGCGGACAAGCCGTCGGGAAGGCCGCGGGGCTCCATTATCTGGAAACTGTTCGGCAGCGTTCTGCTCTGCCTGGCCCTGCTGCTGGTATTCAACTGGCTGCTCAACAATTTTGCGCTCTCTCCCTACTATAAAAACGTCAAACAGGATTCCCTTGAGGCCGCCTTCAGGAAGCTGGATGATGCCTATAACGGCGCCGGTGAACAGGTGGAGCCCACACTGAAAAGCCTGTACTATGATGAAAATATCAGCACAGCTATCCTCCGGTACTCTATTCTGGACGGGTATAATATCAATTATTACGGTTGGTTCGGCGGCAAAGAGGGCGAGCGCTGGATGCAGAGCGCTCTGACCGGCGCCGCCGGTTATACCACCGGCTCCTTCGAGGTCAAGGTATTCACAGACTCCCTGAGCAAAAGTCAATTTATCACCTTGTCCGGTATGCTGACCAACGGCTCTCCGATACTCATGCGCACGCCGATGGCGCCCATCGAGGAAAGCGTGGGCATTACCAATCAGTTTTTGGTGATATCCGGCATTGTCACTCTGCTGGTCAGCCTTGTTTTCAGCCTGTTGATCGCCCGCAGCTTCACCCGTCCCATCCGGGAGCTGTCCCGGGTCGCGGACAGCGTGGCCGGGCTGAACTTCGACGTCCGCTATACCGGCAAGGGGACGGACGAGCTGGCCCATCTGGGCAGCAGTATCAACTCCATGGCCGCCTCCCTGGAAACCACCATTTCCGGCCTGAAAACCGCCAATGCCCGGCTGGCCGGCGACGTGCAGCTCAAAACCAAGGAGAGCGAGGCCCGTAAGGCCTTCATCGCCAATGTGTCCCACGAGTTGAAAACGCCGATATCCCTCATCCAGACCTACGCGGAGGGACTCAAGGAGGATATTGCGGACGGCGCGGGGAATCGGGAATATTATTGCGGGGTCATCGAGGACGAAGCGCAGAAAATGTCCGAGCTGCTGAAGAAAATGACCGCTCTGATGCAATTGGAGGCGGGGAGTGAGCAACTGGTCATCGAGCGGTTCGATATTTTGGAACTCATCCGCGGCCTGCTGTCCAAAAACAGCGTCCGGTTCGAGCAGAAGGGCATCCGGGTCAGCCTGGACGCGCGCCCGGACGGCCCTATCTATGTCTGGGCCGACGATTATCTGATGGAAAACGTCCTGACCAATTATTTGTCCAATGCCCTCAATCATGTGCCTGACTGCGGCCGCGTCATTTTGCGCATCCGCCCGGCGGAGGAAGGCCGGGTGCGTATCTCCGTGTATAACACCGGCACGCATATCCCGCCGGAGGATCTCTCCCGTATCTGGGAGAGCTTCTATAAGGTGGATAAGGCCCGCACACGGGAATACGGCGGCACCGGCATCGGCCTGTCGGTGGTGGCCGCCATTATGAAAGCCCACGGCATGCCCTACGGCGTCTATAACCGCCAGGGACCCGAGGGGCCGGGGGTGGAATTCTATATCGAGCTGGAATCCCATTGAGCGCTAAATAAAAAACGTCCGTCTCCTTCTCAGGGGAGCACGGGCGTTTTTTTATGTTTATGTTTTGTTCTCTTTTTCCGTCTCCGGTGGTTCCATAGTCTATCCAGCAGGCCGGGACGGGCGGTCGTTATCAGATGGCGGTATTCGCCGCACACGGAACACGGCTGCCGCGTTCTAGTCAGCATCACATCGTCCTCCGACAGCTTTAGATCCTCCCGCTCATTCCAACAGCTTAGACAGCAATTCATGGGTTCACTCTCCATATTAACTCAATTGAGTTTATTATATGTCGAAAAAAGTGAAAAGTCAACGACATTCAACCCAATTGAGGTAATATAGGTAACTCATTTTGGTTAGTATAGAAGGGGAAACCGTGATTGAAGGAGTTTTCCAGTTTTCCTTCGGAATGGGAGAGAACCATGGATATAGGAGAGGCCATCAGAGAGCGCATTCTCGAGCTGTGCGCCGACCGGGGGATATCCTTAAACCGGCTGGCCACCCTGAGCGGCATCACCC